>CAZJZA010000038.1:0-10740 GCA_964550355.1 uncultured Halobacteriales archaeon | reverse complement strand
CGAATCCCCACGTGTTTGCCAGGCCAGAAACAGTCGTCGAGTGACAGATCCGGGCCTGGTGGTCGACGTTGTTGGTACCGTAGAAGGCCGCAAACTTGCGTTGTAAGTAGGCCTCCTCGTTGTTGACTTTTGCCGACCCCATCCACATTACCGAATCCGGCGTGTACTCCTCGCGAATCCGGTCAAGTTCCTCGGCGATCTCCGACATTGCCTCGTCCCAGGAGATGGCCTGCCACTCGCCCCCGACCTTCTTCATCGGTTCCCGTAGGCGGGTTTCGGAGTTGACCGTATCCGTCAAACTCGCCCCTTTCGAACAGAGACCCCCCTGGTTGATCGGATTATCGTCCCACCGTTCCAGGCCGACGACAGCGTCGTTCTCGACTTCCATTTTCAGCCCACAGCCGACCGCGCAATGAGAACAAATGGTCTTGACCAGGTCTGCTGAATCGCCTGAACCGTCTTCTGTGTCTGTTTCCCCCGATTGTGCGAGCACACGAGAACTCCCGGCTGCGGTGGCGATGGCGGTCCCACCAGCCGCTTTGAGGAAGTCCCGTCTCTCGAAAGCTATGCTGGACATTTACAAACAAACCAACGAACGGAAACCCGGTAGTAGCTCACCCAACATACGATGGGGTTTTTACGTATGCCCCAATAGTACAAGACTGAAGTACCGGTTCACAACTGGCCCTTCTGACGCCGTTTGTGGGATGGCGGATGGGGTTTCCAAAATCGGCCAAAAGACGCCAAAACTGTGGTGTCAGGCCCTCTCAGGCAATATTTGTCCCATCTCGTCTCAGTCTCATCGAAGGCCGGCAAGTGCGTAGGCGATCCCGGTGAGCGTCACCCATGCCACCAGTCCGAGCCCGGCAATTGTTCCCAACACTGTCGGACCCGGTACCGACGTGATCGCCCAGACGAGGACGCCGAGAAGGGCGAGAACGTGAACCCGCCGACCTCGAACCGACAGCGGTTGGGACGTGAGGGTCTGATACATCCCCCGGGTGCCGAATACGAGCGCTATCCCGTAGAAGACAGCCCCCAGAATCCCGCCAAACCAGCCAAAGAGGCCTGGCCCACCCTGGTCCGGTTGAGTCGTCAGAAGAACAGTCGTTGTTGGTTGGGCCGTCTGGGGAGCCGTGGTCTCCGGAGCCTGGGTCGTTGTCGGGACGGGTTCGACCTGGACGAGGACCGTCGCTGGATCGGCACTCTCGATACCCATATCGTCTTCCACCCAGAGCGAGACCGGGTACGAACCGATCTCCTCGAAGGTCGCAGATTGCGTAGCGGACTGCGTGACCGTGGTTCGTCCATCGATCGTGAACCGATAGGTCTGGATCACCCCATCGGCGTCCTCGGATTGTGCGGCCGAGATCGTGACGGATTGGTCCACGAAGGCCGGGTGTGGGTCGACGTCGAGAGCCGCAGTGGGGCGGGTATACGTCCGTCCGACGCGCTCGCTTCGAACTTCGATAAGTTCGACCCAGCCCTGTTCGGTTACGACGGCGTTTCCTTCACCCTCTGGGTTGATCGAGCGGTGGTATGGGCCCGTTTTTGCACCCCAATAATTTCCAGCCGCGGAAACCGTTCCATCGATCTGTGTCTGGAGGCCGACCCGGTTCCCGTAGACGCCATTTCGAATCAGTTCGACATCAGTCGCGCCTGCGGTCCCCAACCCGCCAATCCCGGAGTCCGCATCGGAGCGCTCAACCCGGTCGCCAAAGGCGATGGTGTTGAAGACGACTGCGTTCTCCGAGAGGACGCCAGTTTGGGGGCCCGAAAGGAAGACCCCGTACGCGTTTGCGGCGACGACGTTTGCCGTGATCGTGTAATTCGACTCGGTTCGTTCTTCAGTCTCGATCGCCAGACCCTCCCTTGCGTTGTCGAGCAGTTCGTTAGCGGAGACCTCGACCCGCTCCATTGCCGCGCGAGCCGTGATCTCGATCCCGGAAGCACCGTTCTCCCGGACGGTATTCCCGCGAACGTTCGTATTCCGTACGTGGCGTGCGGTCATCGAGAGCCCGCTTCTCGCGTTGCCTGCGATCCGGTTGTCCGCGACGACAGCCTGCTGGAAGGCGCCGACGGCCAGCCGAATGCCGTAGCGACCGTTATCGGCGACGGTATTGTTCTGAACCGCCATTTCTGAGTCGGAGAAAAGCGAGGTGGAGAGGGCGATACCGCTCCCGGCCTGATTTCGAATTCTGTTTTCGGTCACCGAGAGGTCAAAGGAATAATAGCCGTCCCTACGGGGATCGTGACCGATCGAAATCCCCGCCGTTCCCTCCTCGATTCGGTTGTCCCGGATCTCGAGGCCATAGACGTTCTGTTCGAGTGAGATCCCGACGGCGGTGCCCTCGACGTCGATCTCGTTTTCGGCGATCGAGAGCGCACTTGCATCGGCCGTGTCGACAGCGACGCCCTGCGCAGAGCCGAGGACCGTGTTCGCCTGAACCCTCGACGCTCGAATCCGGTCGGCCTCGAGCCGGACCGCGGGCCCGTCGATCCCGTCGAAGTGGGTGCCATGGACCGTCAGTCCGGTGGTCCGTTTCGCATCGACGTGGATGCCCGCTTCGCCGGCCCCAACGAATGTGGAATCAGTGATCGACCAGCCCGAAGCGGTGTCGACCGGGAGAATTTCGGTCCGGGCAGCGCGAATACCGGTGGCACCGATATCCTGAAACCGGCTCTCTCGAACCTCCAGGTCGGTTCGCCCGTCCGCAGTTTTGACATCGATTCCGTTCCCGGCAATCGATCCCAATGAGGTATTCGCGACCAGTACGGTCGAATCCGGATTCGTGACGGAGATGCCATCGGTCGCGTCGGTGAGTTCCGTATGCGAGAGCGTGATCGTCGACGAGCCGCTCCCGACCGTTCGAATCGAGCCCCACGTTCCCGGAGTCGATGCCGGCCTCGAAGAGGTGAGATGAACCGGCTGGTCTTCCGTGCCATTCGCATACAAGCCACCTGCGACGTGCATCGAGACACCTTCGGCGAATTGGACGGTCGTCCCTGGTTGGATCGAGAGCGACGCGTCCGGGGCCACCGTGACGTTTTCGACGACCCGATAGGGGCTTTGCTCGGGTGTCCAGGTCGTGTCCGCAGTAACGTCCGAATCGACGAAGGTGACCACAGATTGGGCCCCGGCAGGCGAGAGCGTGACCACGAGGCCGATCGCACCAACGACGGCGAGGAGGGCGAGGATCCGTGGCACAGAAACCGACATGCGTGACTTTGGTTGCGGGCTCCCATATAAGTTTCAGCATGGTTCCGGCGGTTCCGAACCGACCGCCTTGTGGCAACCGCCGGCGGACAGTGGAAACCGATTGGGAGTGACCCGTCAGGCGCGATCAAGTCGTTCGCCCTGGTAGTTCCCGTCGTAGATGCCTTCGTGGTCGGCCGACGCGAGGACGAGCTGGGCGACGCGGGCCCCCCGTTCGAGGGCGATTTCGTGGTGGACCTGCAACAGCCCCTCGCCGCGACCGGAGTATCCGGCATCCCACACGGCCGTGTTCAGCATGGCTCCGTTTCGCATGAGCGAGGAGCGGGGGAGGACAAACCCCACGTGTTCCTCGGGGATCGCGACCGGCTCTGCGTACTGCAAAATATATCCCCCCGGCTCCAGCCGATACCCCTCCGAGACTTCGGCCCCATTCTCGTCAGCCCCGAGCGCGACGGACGTGAGCGGTTCCCGCTCGCCGATGGTGGTTCCCTCGCGGGTGATCGATCCCGGCTCGACCAGTTCGAGGACCGCATCGAGACGCAGGTCGACGCCGTTGGGCTGGACCTGTTCTGGGTCGACATCGCCGAGTTGGTCGGCCACGAACGCGCCGCTTCTAAACATGCTCGTACTCCGAACGGGCTCGGCCATCATCCTTTCCGTTCGGGCCGACGGTTCGGCTCATCGGGGATATTCGGGCCGACGGACCCCGTGTAGCCATTACATTCGGGCCGACGGGCCCCGTGTAGCCATTACATTCGGGCCGACGGGCCCGGCGTATCCTTCACATTCGAGTCGACGGGCTCGGCGTATCCGTTTTACTCTGGCCGACGCCAATCCACCGTGACCCTCATTGTGGGCAGGTTCCTACTCAACCTGTGACGGTCGAAGATCCCCAGCCGCGTGGCCGACTCCGGCGGGTCGAGCGAGCGGATCTGCTCGCAATTGTTCGCATTGAGAAGCGAACCTTCGATCGGCCCTGGAATCTCTCGACCTTCGAGACGTTTCTCGATGCGCCGGGGTTTCTCGTGCTTGAGGACCCGGAAACTGAGGAGTTCGATGCGGGTATCGCCGGGTACGTCGTCGGCGAGACGATCGACGTGCGGGGAGATCGATTCGGTCACGTAAAGGACCTCGCCGTCAAGCCTGCGCTGCAGGGAAACGGGAGGGGTCGAACGTTGGTCGACGGCGTCCTGTCGACACTCGCTGGGTACGGGGCGACTCGCGTTCGTCTCGAAGTCCGTCCGAGCAACGACCGCGCGCTGTCACTGTACAAATCGGCCGGATTCGAGATCCTCGCCCGCCACGAGAATTATTACCCGGATGGCGAGGACGCGTTGTTGATGGCCCGGTCATTGCTGGACGGGACCTGATCGAACTGATCCCGGCAAGGGATGGTTTCGGCCCGGCCGGGCGAATTCCGGCAGGACAGTTCCAACCTGTTCGGACTGGTCCCAGCTGGGTATGGTTTCGGCCTGGTCGGACTGGTCCCAGCCGGGAATAGTTCCGACCCGATCGGTTCGAACTGACTGAGAACCACGCGGTTCCACAGCCAATACCGTGGTGGAGTCGCTCCAAATCCACGCATTACCACAGCCACAAACGTGTAGTCGGTTCACATCCAACCCCCGCATATGAAAACACGGGGCCAAATCGCGCCGGAGACCGAGGCAGCCGTCAGAGAGGAGTACGAGGCGCCCGCAAAGTCCGCAGAGACGGTCACGAAAGAGATCGCGAAGGCGAACACGGACACACGAGCAGCCTACAACGAACTGGTCGATTCGGCGACCGTCGAAACAGCCCAGCAGTCAATCTTTGCGTCGTTACTCGAGGTGCACGTCGGATCGGTCGAGGAGTACGATTCCTGGCTCGCCGCTCACGAGGATTTCGAGGTCGTGCTCGCCGGCACGAAACCCGTCCCGCGTCGCGTGTGGCATCCCGTATGGCCACGGGACGCCGTCGTGGCGGTCTCCTTTCAGGAACGAGCGGACGCCGCCGTCGCAACGGTGAGACGCCAGGCGTTCGGCCGTCACTACCGGTCGATTCTGGAGGACGGATGACGGGGCGCGGATATCGAAAAACGAGAGATGAGTGGCCGGTCGAAGAATCCGTGATCGAATACGAGACGGGATGGTACGAGGGTGGCTACGACCTCGTCGAGCAACCCGACGGCTCGACGAAGCGGTATTACTGGGCGGACCTCCCACCCGCCGTCATCATCGTCGCCCTCGAAGGCGATTCGGTCCTGTTCGTCGAGCAATACCGACCGACGATCCGCGAGCACTGTCTCGAACTCCCGGCCGGGATCGTCGAAGCTGGCGAGGACTACACGACTGCAGCCCGGCGGGAACTCGAAGAGGAGACGGGACGCGTTCCCAATACGACGACCCTCCTCGAGACCTTCGACGTCGCCACGGGTGTCCTGCGACACGAGCGGGGAATCGTCCTCGCAACCGATCTCACGGATGGCACCCGGAATCTGGACGACAACGAATTCCTCTCGATAGAGCGGATCCCGAAAACGGAGGCGATCGACGTGGCCAGAGCGCCGCCGGCGAACGACGCGACCCTGGAAGGACTGCTGTTAGCCGAGCACGATGGGTTCCTGTGAGCAACGTGACCCAGGGGCCGCTCAAATTGTGACCCGTAGGCGGTCCAGGTCGTAACCCGAGGACTGTCCAAGTCGCAACCCGAGAACCGTTCAGGTCGTAACCCGAGGGCCGTTTAAAATATGAACCGACGACCAGTTCAGGGCCAGAGCCCACGCGCATCGTGGGCGGCTTCGAGGCGTTCGAGGGCGACGATGTAGGCCGCGAGCCGCCACGGGACTTCGTGGGTCTCGCGGGCCGCCCGAACCGCTTCCCAGGCCTCAAGCATGTCCGATTCGAGTTCCTGGGTGACCCGTTCGAGCGACCAGGCCTGGCGGTTGATATCCTGGAGCCACTCGTAGTAACTCACCGTCACGCCGCCCGCGTTGGCGAGGATATCCGGAATGACCGGGATGTCGCGCGCTTCGAGTTTCCGATCGGCGAGGTGGGACGTGGGACCGTTCGCTCCCTCGACCACGAGGTCCGCCTTGACGGCATCAACGGTTTCGGCCGTAAGCGCGTTGCTGACAGCCGCCGGAATCAACACGTCCACGTCCAGCCCCAGGAGCGCGTCGTTCGAGATGACGGTTTCTGCCTCCTGGGTCACCGCTTCAGGCACCTCGTCGTGGGAGGGGATCTCGTGTGGATCGAGGCCGGTTTCGTCGTGGGCCGCCCCGTTCACGTCGCTGACGGCGACCACCGTTGCACCCCAGTCATGCAACAGTCGGGCGGCGTTCGCGCCGACGCTGCCGTACCCCTGGACGGCGACCGTCGCCTGCTCGATCGGCGTATCGTAGTATGAGAGCGCTTCGCGGGTGATGATGGCGACGCTTCGACCGGGTGAGCCCGCTCGCCCCTCGCTCCCGCCGATAACCGGCGGTTTCCCCGTGACGACGCCAGGGATGGTCTCGCCCTGCTGCATGCTATAGGCGTCCATCACCCAGGCCATCGTCTGGGCGTTGGTCCCCATGTCAGGGGCCGGGATGTCCTTGGTCGGGCCGATTACGTCCCGGATCTCTTCGGTGAACCGGCGGGTCAGGCGTTCGGTCTCCGCCTCGGAGAGCGATTTGGGATCCACGGCCACGCCTCCTTTTGCTCCACCGAAGGGCAGGTCCATGACCGCACATTTCCAGGTCATCCACATCGCGAGACCCACGGACTCTTCGCGACTTACCTCGGGATGGTAGCGGATTCCACCTTTGTACGGGCCGCGGACGGCGTTGTGCTGGACCCGATACCCGGTGTACATCGAATGGCTGCCGTCGTCGCGTTCCACCGGGACGGTCACCTCGTGGACCTTGTGGGGGTGGGACAGCCGCTCGATGATGTACTCGGAGACCTCGATTTCGTCGGCCGCACGGTACAGCTGTTTCAATGCAGTTTCCTGGGGAGAGGGGGTCGATTCCGCCGATTCATCCTCGAGCGGTTCGGCGGTGTCGACAGTATCCGAAGACATCGATCACTCCACCGCCCGGGCCCGGTTTCGAAGGCGGCCCGAGCACTCGGGACAGACGCGGTTCGGCGGATCAGTGACTTCACACCCACAGCGGTAGCACTCGTATCTGCCCTGGGGCATAGTGGATCCCCGGCGTCCCACATAATTAATCATGTCGTTTGCCGAATTCGCGACTGCTTTTTGGAATGGTCGGAGGGCCATTCTGGAGCAGGTGTGTGGTCCTGTTGGGCGGTCGTGTGATCCGGATCGAGGCTCGTCTCCAACTAGTTCTCCGCTTCCTCGAGGACTTCGATCCCCCGGTTGGTCACCGCATCGGGGTTGAGTCCGACCTCCTCGAGGAAGTACTCGTACTCGCGTTCGCACTGCTCGGCGGCTTTCTGCCGTTCGGAGGCCCGATCACACAGTTCTATGAGGTTCTCGGGGACGTCGTTTTGATAGACGATCCAGTGGTTGACCAGGTCACTCATCCGGCGGATCGGACTGGTGAAGTGCCCGTAGATCTCGAAGTTGAGGGCGTGATGGCCCCCGAAGGGATCGTTCATGTATTTCGCCCGGGGCATGACCTTCATCACGGCCCACTGAATCTTCCCCAGTTGGCGGCCTGGAGCCTCCTCCAGGGTCGCGTTGACCGCCTTTCGCGGGTCGTCCCAGGTGTCCCCTGGAATGGAAACTCCTTCGAGGTCCTGGATTTCCCGGAGCGCCTTGTCCCACTCGTCCGGCGTCGGCTGTGGGTGAACCCGGTAGACGGCCTCCAGCCCGCGATCCCACATCAACTCGTGGGTGACCGCCTTGTTCGCCTTGAGCATCGACTCCTCGATGATCGTGTGGGCTTTGTCTCGACGCGGGTTCAACACGAGTGAGCCATCGGCCTTGCGCTGTTCGTGAAGGCGGTCGGCGACCTCCCAGACCAGGTCAATTTTCTCGTGCAATGGGGCTGTGGAATCTTCGAGCCGGTCGACGGCTTCCGTGTAGGTGAGCCGGGCGTCACTCCGGATAACGGACTTGTAGATTTCGATGTCCTCGAAGGAGAGCGTCTCCTTATCGAGGTGCATCTCGACGGTGTGGGCAAGGCGGTCCTGCTCGGCGACGAGCGAGCAGACCGTCTCCGCGAGAACCGGTGGCAGCATGTGGACGGTATGACCCGGGAGATAGACCGTGTTTCCCCGCCTGAGCGCCTCGTCCCACATGGCGGTTCCCGGACGGACGTAGTGAGTCACGTCCGCGATGTGAACCCAGAGAACGAACTCGTCGTCGTGTTCCTCGATCGAGATGGCGTCGTCGAAGT
This sequence comes from uncultured Halobacteriales archaeon, assembly GCA_964550355.1. GTDB lineage: Archaea > Halobacteriota > Halobacteria > Halobacteriales > Halobacteriaceae > Halodesulfurarchaeum. The sequence continues at coordinate 2,197 of CAZJZA010000038.1, read as the reverse complement.
CCTGGGCATCGATAGGGTCGGTCGTCCAGGTCGGCTTCGACCGGAGGTCCTGCCGGGATTCGAGTTCGGACTCGACTTCGGGCTGGACGTCCGTGGTGATCGCCGCCGCCTCCTCCCTCACCGCCTCGGAAAAGCCCTCGGCAATCTCGAACTTCTCGAAGAGGTCCTCGCGTCTCGCCGCCAGTTGGTCTGCCAGGTCCGGCGTGATCTCGACTGGGCCCTGGCCCTCGGCGGTACCCGCCGCTGCCTGCTCGTCCGTAGTCATGACTCCCCATAGTCGAGAGCCGCAGTTAGTCCTATTGGCCGAGTTGGAGGCAGATTGTCTTTCCGAGACTCGATGCTGATTCGGTGTGAGAACAGCCCAACCCGGAGCGGGCGATTTAACTGCGGACCCGCCCGACTGAGCGCATGGACGTTTCGTCCCGCCATCACCTCCGAAGTGACGAAGTGCGGGCCATCGAGGAGACCTTGGCCGACCGACTCGGGATCGATATCGACGCCGACGCCTTCGAGTTGGTCGAGTTCGCAGACGAGGACTTCGACGTCGGGCTCATCGACGGCGAGGTCCACGTCTGGTATCCGGATGACGCCCCGTTTCTCACCGTCAAAGGAGCGAACGCCTACGAACCCACGAATCACATCGTGACGGTCGACACGGGAGCGATCTCGTTCGTGAGCGACGGCGCGGACGTCATGCGGCCGGGCATCACCGAGGCCGATCCGAACATCGAGGCGGGCGACCTCGTCATCGTCGTCGAGGAATCCCACGGGAAGGCACTCGCCATCGGTGAGGCCCTGACCGACGGGACAGACATGACTGGCGAGAAGGGGAAGGTTGTCAAATCACTGCATCGCGTCGGCGACGAACTGTTCGAATTCGGCGTCTAGATCGTGAGACCCCGGAGAACAGTCGGAACTTTGACCCGAATCGGCATCGCTTAAGGGTCATCGGTGTGAACGGATGGTAACGAGAATGGAGATATGACGCTTGGCGAAGACTCGATCGGGGTTCTGTTCGTCGATGACGAGCCGGACTTCCCCGATCTCGTCGCTACCAAACTCGAGCGCGAAGACGAGCGGATTTCCGTTTTGACTGCGGGGAGCGTCGATGAAGGGCTTAACGTGCTTGAAGAGGCTGCGATCGATTGTGTCGTCGCCGACTACGACATGCCTGACCGAGACGGAATCGATTTTCTCGAAGCAGTCCGGGAAAATCATCCAGACTTGCCATATATCCTGTACACGGGCCAGGGCTCAGAAGAGATCGCGAGCGACGCGATCAGTAAAGGAGTGACCGATTATTTCCAGAAAGGTCGGGTCCCCAACCAGTACACCATCCTGGCAAACAGGATCACGAATGCGGTGGAAGCATACCGGTCACAGAAATCCCTCGAGGAGCGAAGGCGGGAGTTGCACACGTACGAGCGGATGATTCACTCGATGCTCGAATCCGCCTGCATTTACGACGAGGACCACCGATTCGTAATCGTCAACGAGCACCTCGCGAGGTGGTACGGGAAGCCACGATCGGAACTCGAGGGCGCGAAGAGCAACCTGGTCCCGCTCATCCAGAAGCAATACGATGGGGACCCGTTTCAAGATCTTCTCGACGGACAGATTTCGAAACTCACGGGGACGGTCGACGCGGAATTTCCGGGGCACGGTCCCGCCGTACTCGAATATAAACTCAGTCCCCTCGAAGTTGAAGGGTCAATCGAAGGCGTCGTCGGCGTGACTCGGGATATTTCTGACCGGGTAAAACGAGAACGGGAACTAACGCGCGCGTACGAGGAGTATCAGGACCTCTTCAACGGGATGAACGATACGGCACTAGTGATCGACCCGGACGGGCAGATTTTGGCCGTGAACGATGCCGCAGTGGAGACACTCGGGTATTCAAGGGAGGAATTCCAGTCGATGGACCCCAGCGATATCGACGCCCGGTTCGACCACGAGGAGGTACAGGCGCACATCGAGCGGATGCCCGAGGACGAAACCCAGGTGTTCGAGACCGTCCATCGAACCAAAGACGGCGAAAAGATTCCCGTCGAGATCAGTTCGAGTTTGATCGCGTACCAGGAAGAACCGGTGATCTTGAGCACCGGTCGGGACATTTCCTCCCGAAAAGAGCGCGAAAAACGCCTAGAGCAATTCGCGTCCGTCGTCAGCCACGATCTGCGAAACCCCCTCAACGTGG
>CAZJZA010000037.1:0-10750 GCA_964550355.1 uncultured Halobacteriales archaeon | reverse complement strand
CACGATCGCGAGAATCCCACCCCATCTGGCGGTCTCGCCTCGCGACTTGGCCTCGGCTTCGTCGCTCGTCCGGTCCTGTACCAACATCGCCGTCACGGAGGTCACATAGGAGCCACCGCTCACCCCACCGAGGAAGAGGTAGGTCGCGATGAACAGCCCCCAGTGAACACGGGGGATCCAGAGGACCCCACTTTCTGCTGCGACCATCCTGTTACCCCTGGTACGGAATCGGTGTTTCGACGTCGGCTGTCACCTGGCCATCGCTCTCCGTCGGTGGTTCGACGATGACGGAGGTGGGGTTCTTTGCGAACCGCCGGGCGGCCGCCTCCGAGGCCAGGTCCATCAGTTCGCCGATCGGCCCGGCGTGAAGTGCCTCGCCCACGCACTCGTCCACGCAAGCGGGTTCGAGCGGGTCGTCCTGGGTATTCTTCGACTCGGCCCCGGCACCGGCACCGGGTCCCGTATCGAGACAGAGGTTGCACTTTTGCATCAGGCCGTCCTCGCCGTATTGCGGGGCACCGTAGGGACAGGCCCAGCCACAGTAGCGACACCCGATACACTCGTCGCGATTGATGGTGACAATCCCGTCACTCTCCCGCTTCTCTATGGCGTTCGTCGGACAGACCTTGACACACGGGGCGTCCTCACAATGCATGCAGGAAAGTGAGATGTTCGTCTCTTGGTAGTCCGGAAACTCGCCGGTCGAGACGGTCTCGACCCGGCGCCAGTCGACGTGACCGGCGTCGGTACCGTGACGATTTTTGCAGGCGATCGCACAGGCGTTACAGCCCATACAGGAGTTCGAGTCGAAGTAAAACCCCCACTGTTCGCCCATCAGTGCTCACCTCCGGATCTGTTGACCGAGATGGCAAGATGTCTGTCGATTTCCCCCGAGATCGGATCGATCTGGTCTGGCCTGTTGAGTAACATGTTGTTCGCACCGTCCTCGTCCGGTTGGATCGAACCGCGACCGAACCCATACGGTTCGACGCTCACGGCCCCGGGTCGGATCCCCTCGGTTACGACCGCCATCAGTTCCGCCTCGCCGTGATCGGAGGCAATCGTGACCCGGTCCCCGTGTTCGATACCCCGTTCGTTCGCGTCCACGGTGTTCATCAGAAGGTAGTTCCCGCGGTAGTCCTCGTGTTCGAGGTCGTATGACTCGGCCAACTGTTCGAGCGGCAGCGTGAGTGCCTGATCGCCCCCGTGGGAAAACTCGACCGACCGGGCGTCGAGCATCTCGAGTGGGTACTCCTCGGTCAGTTCGTCCCCAATCGTGCCCGGCGGCACCCACTGGGGCCTGGTCTCGATCTCGGTTCCGACCTGCTCGCTGAGTTTCTCATAGGGGGTGGCAATTAGCTGGTCGAGGTCGAACATGAACTGATCTGTCCCATTGGCGAAGCCGCCCTCCTTCCACTTTTCCCATCCGAACTCGCCGGTGAGGACGTAGGTGTCCTCGGCTTCGAGATCGTCGAGGGTTAGCCCCAGCCCGGAGAGCTGGTCGTTGATGTAGGCCTCCTTGTCCCCCCAGGAGAAGTACTCCTCATAGCCCATTGCGTGGCCGAGTCCTTTGATAATGTCGAAGCCGGATTTCGTGTTCCACTGGGGCCCGATCGCCGCTTTCGAGCCGGTGACCCACGACTTCGTATTGTAGGCCCCATAGCCGCCCGAGCCCAGCATCGGCTTTTCGAGTTGTGAGGCCTCGGGAAAGACCACGTCGGCCTTTCGGGTTGTCTCGCTCCAGAAGGCGTCGATCCCGATGATCAGATCCATCTTGTCGAGGGCACCATCCTCCCCGTCGGTGCCGAGCCACTCCTGGGCAGCCCCGTCGGTCACCGGGTTGCGGTAGTAGTAAACCATCCCGTTGACGTCGCCGTTATCGACCATCTCCGGGACGGTGTTTTGTACCGGCTTGTTGGTCAACGAGGCATAGCCCGCATCGGGATCGGTCAAATAGCACATGTTCTCCACGGAGTTGTCCGGAAGATCGGCCTCACACCCCACCTCGAAAGGGTCTGCGAGGTCCGCGTCGCCGAACCACCGTTGGCCACCCGGCCGGTCGATGTTGCCCACCAAGCCGGTGAGCGCCACGACGTTCTGGGCCGCTTTCTGGTGGTCGGCACTCTGACCGAGTCCTGTCCAGGACGTAATCGCTGCGCGCGGGGCGGCCCGGCCGAAGCCCGTTGCAACCTCTCGGATGACGTCCGCGTCGAGCCCGGTCTTTTCGGCTGCCCATTCCGGGGTCTTGCCCGCAACAGCCTCCCTGTAGGCCTCGAACCCGTGTGTGTAGTTCTCGACGAACTCGGCGTCGTACACCTCCTCCTCGATGATGACGTTGGCTATCGCCAGCGCAAGTGCCCCGTCAGTCCGTGGCTCGATGGGGAGCCACATATCGGATTTCTGTGCAGTTTCGGTATACACGGGATCGATCGTGACGATCGTGGCGCCCCGCTCTCTGGCCCGGAGCAGCTGTTTGGCCTCCCATTGGCCGGCGAACGTTTCGAGTGGGTCCCGGCCCCAGACGAGAAGGTATTCCGTGTTCTCGTAATCGACCCAGCGGATGTTGCCCCCGCCCAGGCCCATGAGTGTTCCCGTGACGGCCATCGAACCGAAACAGGTCGGCGTCGGATGGGGCATGGAGTTCGGACAACCATAGAGATTCCCGAAGAGGGTGCTGAAGATGCCGGCGGTCCCCCAGCCGTGGAACTCGACCAGGCTTTCCGGGCCGTACTCCTCCCCGAATTCTTCGAGACGATCGGCCGCATATTCGTAGGCCTCGTCCCAGCTCACGGCAGTGAGTTCGCCGTCCTTCCGGACGTAGGGCTCCTTGATCCGCTGGGGCGAATACGCCTTCTCGACCTGGGAGAGTCCTTTGGGACAGAGCGTCCCTTTTGTCCCCTCGCCCGCGCTCCCGCGTGGGTGGCCATCGATCCCGTGGACCTCGGTCGCGATACCCGCCCCGTCCTCGGTTTCTTCGAGCGTGACTTCCATGCCACAGAGCTTGTGACATTGCCAGCAGTTCCCGTAGGCGCTATTCTCACTCGTCGATTCGGATGCCGCCCCGCCTGATTGCACCGCCGTTCCGCCGATTCCCGCGATAAGTGCCCCGGCGGCCGACGTCTTGAGCAATGTCCGTCGGGTAATCCCTTTCCCGGTCTCTGCCGTCTCGGTATTTGATTTCGACATGACTTATTCCTCCGTTTCGCCGACAGGCCGCTCGTCGAAGCCGAACTCCTCGACGACCTGGTCGTGAAATCGCTCGTAAAACTCCGATTCGGTCATCTCGCCGTTGCGCACTCGCTTTGCCGCCTCGCCCATCGCTTTCCCAAGTTCCTGATCGAACGTTGCCTCCGGCTCGGCGATGGCAGAAAGCGGGGAGCTATCGGTCGCTCGTGACTCGTTGTCCGCCATAGTGACTTCACCTCGCGCTATTCACTCGGGACACAAAGACCCGCGAACGGTTCCCAGAATCTTGTAAGCATTTTCAATAAATGTCCACAACCGTGAAAATGAGTGGATCGGGTTAGCACGGTTCTGAGAGCCCTTACCAATCGTTTTCCGTTTGGACTTCCCAAATCGGAACCGGTTTTCGGAAAGTATTATGTTCGTTTTATACAATATTGATCCCGACACCGGTCGCCACATCCTTCATCGCAGAAAGGAGCGTCGGATCGGGTTCGCCCTCGGTGTAGATGGACCGATGGGGGGCCAGAACGCCGACCGATCCGACGACGGCGTCCCCGCTGCCAAGAATCGGGACACCGAGACAGGCGATCTGGCCGTGGTCGGTCACGGCATAGCCCTGCTCGTCGACGGTTTCGAGTCGCTCCTCGAGTTCTTCGCGCTCGACCGGCAGTTCCCTAGCGTACTTCGCGAGGGGACAGTCGAACTCACAGCCCGTATCACACGAGAGCAGTCCGTACCGATCGACGACGGACTCGACGGTCTCCTGCTCCATGGCCGAGAGAATGGCGAGGCCAGGTCCATTGCAGTGGAGATAACGCCGCGTCCCCTGTGAGAGGCGATTTTTCGAGATGAGATCCGAGGTCGTCCGGGAATACAGACAGTAGCCGTAACCGTGTTCGGGGGCCATCACGGTGAACACCCCCTCGAATTGCTCGGCGAGGGAGTCGATTTTCGGCTTCCCTTCCTCGAACAGATTTCGTTCGCGGATCGACTTATTACAGACGTCGAGAATTCGGAGTCCGATGGCAATTTCACCAGTGTCGAGTTTCGTCACGTACCCCGCCGACCGAAGCGTGCTGACGTAGTTCGAGGCCGTGCCTTTCGAGACGCCGAGTTCGGTGGCGATCTCCCCGATGGTGGCCCCGTCGAGGGTTTTCAGCACCTCGATCAACTCGATCGTCCGATCCGCGGACTGGACCGGGTTCGTCGGCAATTCGGGGGGATGCTGCTGGGGAATCCGATACCCGGCATCCGAATCCGCGCCGGACCGAGTTTGTTTGGACATACTAAAACCCTGAGAGCGGAGCCATAAACCTGTTACCAAATCCGCGATCGGCTCGATGGCGGAAAAACCGCCAACAAACGGCCGGTTCCCGAACATGTTCGGAGAATGTGTTTAGCATTTCAAAACTGGCAGCCAATCACGAGTTTCCGCACCGTAACGACCGGGATAAAGAGTCCGCAGAAAACAATGTCACCACGACCTGATAGAGAACGTCACCGTAAAAATCGATCCGTTTGGCAGACAAAAACGACCGTTTCAGGCGTTCTACCCAACAGTATCCAGTTCTCGCGCCCCGATAGAACATCTGCTAAATCGGTGGCAAAACACAACCGGGGTCGGTTAGCGCAGGGTCCAGCCCGCCTCTTCTGCCGTCGAGACAATTCCCTCGAATTCCCAGTCCGCTTCCGTCGCGATTTCCTCCTGGCCCTCGCTCCCGACGAGGACGAGTCTGTCCGAGTGAAACGCCGAACCCGCAGAGGCGACACGCGCGAGACGCTCACCCGGGGTGGCCACCCCGTTGAAAAAGTCGATATCGACATTCTGGCGGCGGAGAAAGGTATTCAGCGTAGGTGCATCGGCCTCACCGACGACCCCGACCCAGTCCGACCACGACCGCGCCTCCGCCACCACTCTCGCCGGATTCTCGAGCTGCGTCAACGCTGCCAACGTGAACGCCGTGGTCAAGTCGTGGGTGGCGTCTTCCTCCGCTTCCTCGTGTGCCGCTGCCTCACAGCTACCACCGCCCGATTCGACCGCCGGCTCCGAACCCTTCGGCTCCGGGACGCCGGGCATTTGGCTGTCCGAACTGGCTCCCGTTCCGGAACTCGACTGCTGGGACTCTTCTCCCTCCTGTTCGTCCTCGCTCGGCACGCCCGGCATCGGGGAGCCGCCGTCAGTTCGAACTGGGCGCCCGGCGGGCCGCCCGTTACCGCGTGCATCCGCGTTCATGTGTCATCTCGTACTTTGTAAGTGCGTATTACCTTGATGGTCGCGGTACACGAATTTGCGTTGGCAGTCGCTTTCACTGTTAAAACGGCGGCTGGGTTGTGCCTCCGTCGACACCTCCCTCGGGCCCAGAAACCCCGTCGATGCCGCCGGACCAATTCGATTGCTCGAGTTCGAAAAATCGTTCGCGCTGGGCATCCGACATGACCGTGAGTTCCGCTTCGAAAGACGCACCAGTCTCCTCGACCGCCTCGCGGAGACGGGAGACGAGAATGTTTTTGACCTGATCGGGGATGTTCACCATTGGAAGTGCGAGGGTGACTGTCACCGCCGACCCGTCCACGGCTATGGCATCGATCATTCCCAGGTCGACCAGCGCCGCGTCGATTTCCGGGTGCGTGACCGTTTCGACAGCCGCTTCGACCGTGTCCGCCGTCGGTTCTGCCGTCATGATTCGGCGTTGGAAGGGCGGCAGTGAATAGCTGCTGGTTGGGGCTCTGCAATCACAGAGTCTTGGGTACGTCGTGCGAACAGGTCCTGGGTGCGACGTGTGCGGGTCTTGAGTTCGTCGTGTGAACAGGTCTTGGGTGCGACGTGTGCGGGTCTTGAGTTCGTCGTGCGAAGGGGGCGTGGGCCCATGGTGCATCCGCGCCGATGGGGATTTCGCGCACCCTGGTGGCTTATCAGGCTTCGAATCACGCTTGTCGACCCGTCAATCACGACCGGCAACTACTCCGCTACTCACACTGATAAGTCTCCCATCCACCCGATTTCGAGGTCCTCGGAAGGGGGTCCCTTAGGCGCGTAGGGTTTGATGTCGAGGATCGGCGTGCCGTCGATCAGGTCCAGGTGCGACACTGAAAGCCGGGTACCCGAAATCTCATCGAGCCGAAGAACCGAGTGGCCAATCGGATTCGGCCGCGGCGGCCCCGACGTTGCGAAGATGCCGACCGGGTCCCCACCCATCGGCTTGACCTGGAGGCGGACCCCCGTCACCTCGTGTAAGTGGGTGAGTGCGATCACGTGGGAGAATCCGTCGAGGCCGACGAGGCCCGGTTCGTACTCCTCATCGATGACGAGCGTGCCCGAGGCGGTGACCTGGGCTGTCCCGGGCCGAGGAACGTCCTCGGGGGCCCCAAACGGGGACTCGACCACGCCGATGGGTTCGTAGGTGACCGGTTTCATACCCGGAGTTGCGGCCCCGGGGAGATAATGGTTCGGCGATGGGCGGTGAGCAACTGGCTCACCTCCGGGCGGGAAGCTATGGTGACGTGCGAGCTGGGATCAGCCTCGCCAAGAGCAATCATGTGAGCCCGGTTCCAATCGGCACAATGCCTATTACCGAAATTGCCCAATCGATACGTGATGGATTCGAAGCCAACGGTATCCTTTGGGCCCTGGGAGATCGACGTGCAGGTCGAATCGGGCGAGACGGTTCTTTCCGCCGCCGAGAAAGGCGACGTGGGGATCGAAGCCCTGTGTGGAGGAAACGGGCTGTGTGGGACCTGTGCGGTGCAGGTGGAGGGGGACGAACCTGCGCTTTCACCGGTAGATCCCGACGAGAAGGAGGTACTCGATTCCGACGAACTCGAAGCCGGGTACCGATTGGGCTGTCGAGCAAAGGTCGAGGGTGACGTTTCGGTCTTCGTCCCGGCATCCTCGCGCAGCGAGGGCGAGATCGTGATGACCGAGGGCCAGGAGATCGACTTCGAGCACGATCCAGCCATTCGGCGTTATCAGCTTGCCTTTCCCGGTCCCACCCTCGAGGACACACTCCCGGATCGAGAACGGCTCATCGAGGCCCTCGAGACGGAATATGGCCTCGAAGTTGCCGAGATCGACATGAAGGCCCTCACCAACCTCCCCTCGACGATCCGCGAGGCGGAGGCGGATAACGTGTTTCGGACCACAGCCACGGTCGCGCAAGGCGAAGAAATTTTGGGCGTCGATCCTGGGCGGGCCGAGCACCCGTATGGGCTAGCCATCGATATCGGAACGACCACCCTCGCCATCTACCTCCTCGACCTCCAGACCGGCGACGAGCTGGCGGTTGACTCCAAAATCAATCCCCAAAGCACCCACGGCGGGGATATCATTAGCCGCGTGCAGTACACTACCCAAAAGCCCGACGGGAAAGCCGAATTGCAAGCCGAAATCGTCGGAGCCATAAACGACAGCATCATCTCGGTCGCCGAACGCGCCGACATCGACACCGGGGGCATCTACGAAGCGGTGTTCGTCGGAAACACCGCCATGCATCACCTCTTTCTGGGGATCGATGCCTGGCCGGTCGCGGCCAAGCCGTACGTCCCGGCGGCCCAATCCATCCTCCGCACGACCGCAAGGGAACTCGACCTCGAGATGAACCCCTCGGCATCGATCTCCTGGCTCCCGATCATTGGGGGCTGGGTCGGACCCGACTTCGTGGCCGACTTGCTCGCAGCCGGCGTCCTCGACCGAGAAGAGACCGTCCTCGCAATCGACATCGGGACGAATGGCGAGATCGCCGTCTCTGGTCCGGAGAAGACCTACGTGGCATCTGCGCCCGCCGGCCCGGCACTGGAAGGGGCCGAAATCACCCATGGGGTTAGAGCCAAGCCGGGTGCCATCGAGGCGGTCAGCCTCGACCCCGAAACCTGGGTTCCCGAATTAGAGATTATCGATAACGAAACCCCGATGGGGATCTGTGGGTCGGGTATCCTCGACGTGGTGGCCCAGCTGTTCCTCGTCGGTGGCATCAACCGCCGAGGCCGGTTAGTCGACCCGTCGGACGGATACGGCCGGATTCGGGAGGGCGATGACGGGTCCCGGGAGTTCGTGCTCGTCACAGCCGACGAAGCCGGCGGAGAGGACGACATTGTCGTCTCTCAAGAAGACATCCGAGACATCCAGAACGCGAAGGCGGCGATCCAGACGGGAACACACGTGTTACTCGAAGAGGCAGGTATCGAGTCAGTTGACCGGCTCGTCATGGCCGGGGGGTTCGGGAATTTTATCGATCCCGAGTCGGCGAAACTCATCGGTTTGTATCCGGAGGTCGGTGCCGACGACGTCGAGTTTCTCGGAAACGCGGCCGGCTACGGCGCGATGTACGCGTTATTGAACGTGGCGGCGAGGGACGAAGCCGAGCACATCGTTTCTGCAGTCGAGTACGTCGAACTCGCGGCCTGGGACGGATTTCACGATCTCTTCATGCAAGCGATGTACCTCCCCCACCTGAATTTCGACAGGTACCCAAAAGTGAAATCCCGCCTCGAAACGGCCCAGGGTGGTCCAGTCGACGAGTTGTGAACACCCTACAAAATTATAAGTACGTTTCACGCAAAATCATAAAAGAGAATCAGGGGTATCCCTGTCACGACCAACTCGAATCGTTCGAGCAACCACCACAAGCCAATCACCAACAATGTCAGGCGAAATTGACGTCACACTGGAGAACTGGGAACAGGGCATGGGAATCGATTTTGCGGACGAGGCGGCTCGGGACGCGTATCAGGAGCGGGCCGGGCGACTGGCCACCGCGATCCGAGGCGGGACACCCGATCGCATCCCGACTGTATTGAGCGCCACGTTCTACCCCATCTTCCACGCCGGAATCACCCCCGAAACGGCGATGAACGACGCAGCCAAACTCGCGGCGGCGCTCGAGGAGACCGTTTTCGACCTCGAACCGGACGGTCACCAGTCAGCCGCCCCGCTTCTCCCCTCGGCGAAGATGCTGGAGATGCTTGATTACAAACTCTACGCCTGGCCGGGCGACGGCGCCTCCCCGACGACAGGGTACCAGGCTCTCGAAGACGACTACATGGGGACCGATGACTACGAGCAATTCATCCGGGATCCGACCGACTTCTGGCTCCACAAGTACATCCCCGAAATCGTCGGAGCACTCGAACCGTTCCGCAAACTCCCCCGCTTTACCGACCTCGTCGAAATCCCGAACATCCACCTCCTGGCGATTCCGTTCGGGCTGCCGGACGTTCAGGAGGCCCTGAACACCCTGATGGAGGCCGGTGAAGAGGCCCTCCGGTGGCAAGAGATCGTCGGCGGTGCCGCAGAGGACATTATCGCACAGGGGTACCCCCGCTCGTTCGGCGGGTTCACGAAGGCCCCATACGACGTGATCGCCGACACGATGCGCGGGACCCACGGCGCCTCGATGGACCTCAAGCGCAAGCCCGACGTGTTGCTCGAAGCCGTCGACAAACTCACCCCGATCATGACCGAAATGGGGATCCGGGGGGCGAACGCGGCCGAAAATCCGCTCGTATTCATCCCGCTCCACAAGGGTGCAGACGGGTTCATGTCCGAGGAGGAGTTCAACACGTTCTACTGGCCCCAACTTCGTAGCGTGATAGAGGGGCTGACTGACGTCGGTCTCGTCCCGTGGGTGTTCGCAGAGGGGGGATACAATACCCGACTCGACGCCATTGCAGATCAGCCCGACGGCAACATCGTCTGGCAGTTCGACCGGACCGACATGGTCGAGGCAAAGGAGAAACTCGGCGGTCAGGCTGCCATCTCCGGCAACGTCCACAGTTCGCTTTTGAACACCGAGACCCCCGAGGACGTCGCGGCGTACTGCGACGAATTGATCGAAGACGTCGGACCGGACGGGTTCATCCTGTCCCCGGGTGTGGCCCTCGACGAGGCCGAACCCGAGAACGTGCGGGCGATGATCGACGCCCCAAAATAAGGCCGGTATCGAACAGTCGGCGGTGTTGGGCTCGGGTGCAGACTGGCCGTTCGAGGTGGTTTGTGACGACGCGGATTAAAAAAAAACGGTGCTTGGATATCCAGATAGATTTGGTCCGACGCAACTAGCGTTGGAGAAATTATTAAGACGATATCACGATTCGGTTCCTATGGGTATGGTTAGCTTGCAAGCCTGGGCTGAAGGGGAAGGGATAGACTTCGTCGACGAGGACGCCGCGGGGCGGTACCGGGAACGAACCGACCGGATGCTGACGGTGCTTGAAGGTGAGAAACCGGATCGAGTTCCGGTGCATCTGATGGGGGACTTCCTCGCCGGTCACCTCGCGAATGTTTCCTTCGAGGACATGCTGTACGACGCCGAAGCATCAGGTCGTGCCTACCGGGAGTTCATCGATGCTTTCGATCCGGACTTCAACCCGATCTTTCCGGTGCCCTCGGGAGCGGTGTTCGATCGACTGGGCTATCGGGTGTACGACTGGCCAGGTGACGGACTCGGTCCCGACAGCGGCTATCAGGCAAACGAGGACGAGTACATGAAAGCGGAGGACTACGAGGAGTTGATCCACAATCCGGACGGCTTTTTCCTCCGTCGGTGGTATCCGCGGGCCTTCGAGGCAC
>CAZJZA010000036.1:0-10767 GCA_964550355.1 uncultured Halobacteriales archaeon | reverse complement strand
CGAGGCGCTGGGCAGGGGACTTCGCTCGCCGGCCCCCATGAGCCATGACCTCGCCCGTCGCCTCCAGCATCACCCCCATACTCGCCATCACGCCCCCAACAGCCGCCAGCTGGTCGCGTGTCTGATCGCCCGGGTTCCCATGTGGCAACACCCCGACGTCGAGCGCCCGCTCGGCCGCCTCGCGGAGGTACGACTGGATCGAGTCGTGGCCGAATTCCGCGAGTGAAGCGTGAATCTCGGTGTAGCGGTCGTCCGGATCGTCACCGAACGTGAAAAGCGCCTCCGAACACCCCGTCTCCGCTCCGCGCTCAACCACTGTCTCGACGGCTTCCGGGCCCATGAGATCGGCCGCTCCCGGCGGATCGTAGAACGTGCAATAGCCACAGGTGTACCGACAGGCGGTCGTCAGCGGGAGAAAGACGTTCCGCGCGAAGGTGATCTCGGTGGGCGACGCCACGTCCCGCGGCTCGACTGCCAGAAGGTCTTCGACGGCCGAGTTGTCGAGAGACAGGTCGGCCTCCGGCGATAACTCGGACTCCATCGACGGATCGGATTCGTCCTCGTCCTGACCCCGGAACACGACTGGCGGCTACACGCGCCCTGGATTAATCGCTGTCGGCGAGTGATCTATCGTTGCCGGCGATCGGTCAGTCCCCGCTGTCCCCCGCGAATTTCACCCGCTTTCGACCGCATCGCTCTCGTCATGGCGGACCGCCTCCGGCCGGCCGTGTCCCGTCTCGACCCGAAATCCAGCCGATTCGAGCCACTCGGCACTCCGGCCCTCGCCGTGGAGTGCTACCTCGAGAAGGTCAGCGGGCTCGTCGATGTCGGCCCCCAGTCGAAAGGAATCGATTTCGGCCACCGAAAGTCCCGTTTCCCGGGCGAGCCGGCGGTGGTCCCGGATCGAGGCGCCATGATAATCGGTCTCGAAGGCCGTATCGCGAACGAGTATCGCGTTCGTGCCACCGCCCCGACCCGGCGCGAGGACCACATCGCCCTCCTGCTTTCCCAGGCGTTCGAGCGTGTCGGGTGTGAGAAGTGGCAGGTCGGCCATGACAACCGCGAGCGGTGTATGAGCGGCTATCGCGTCCTGCACGACCGCATCGAGTGGGCGTTCGTCGATTTCGATCGGAACTGAAAGCGAATCGGAGAGCGGGGCGGTCGAAATAACGGTCGGCTCGAAGCGACTCGGTTTCATCGCGTCGAGGACGTCCCGAAGCATGGCCAGGGAAAATGCCGCCCGCTCGTCGGAATCGAGAACTGAGGAAAGCCGCTGCTTGGGGGTTTTCGCGTCAAACGGAATGACAGCCCGCATGGGCCTACCCGAGTTTGTCGTAGGTCTCGCGGGTCGAGAGATACCAGTAGATTAGTCCCGCGAGGATCGCGACGACGAGGATCACACCACCGATCAACAGGAGCGTGCTCGTCCGCTCGCTCGACTGCTGGGCCGATTCGGCGGCGTTCTGGGCGTTTTCGGCGAGATCCTGGGCGTTCTCGAAGTTCCCGGAGTCGTAGGCCGAGATGGCGTTGTCTCGGAGCGATTCGGCCTCCTCGACGTTCACGCCGGCCGAGTCGGCCTCGTCGATAGCCGACTGGGCGTCGTCAATCGCGTCGCGGGCCGCCTGGCTATCCTCGGTGTAGGGGCGAAGCTCGGAGGTTTGCAGGGCGTTTTCCGTGCCGCCCTCCTGGCTCTCGCTAAACGACGCGAGGGTCAAGGACTGGGCCGGATCGTAGGACCAGTCATCCCACTCGGGGACGGTCCCTTGAACCCGCACCGTCACCTGATCGACGCCGTCTGTTTTCGCGATTGCGTGGGAGAAGCTCTGACCATTGTATCCCTGTTGATCGATTTTGTCTTCGCCCACGTCGTAAGTCGTGACGGTCCAGGTGACCGATTCGAGTTCGGTCTCCCCGGCGAGGTTCCACGTGTCGTAGTTCGTATAGAGTTCCTCGAAGGTGTAGGTCACGTCGACAGTCGAGTTTACCTCGGCGTCGTCCGGGACATCGCTACCGCTTACATCGACCGCGGCAGCGGGGCCGGCCGCGACGACCGCGAGGAGAACGGCGACGATGACGAGTTTAGAATAGTGGCTCGAGTTCATCGTCTTCGTCTTCGACCAAGTCCTGTAAGGCCGCTTCGCTTTCTGCGCGAATGTCGTCGATGTTTTCCTGTGCCTCGACCGCCTTGCCCTGCAGTTCTTTGATCCGGGGGACGTTCGTGACACCCGAGAGGAGCGTGACCGCCGCAACCCGGCCCGAGTCGTCGACGGGGTAGTCCCCACCTCGGACTTCCATGGAGCCAGTCTGCTCCTCGAGCCATTTGCGCCCGCGCTCGATTCCCTTCCGGTTCAGATAGCTCGTCGGCCCCGCGACGACCAGCAGGGCCCGTTCGGTGCCCTCGATCTCGCAGGGCAGTGTGAGACGGCCCAAAGCCGCCTTGCGCACCAGGCTGGTGATGCGGTTGGTCGTATTGGCCGTGTCCTCGGTTTCGGAACCGCTGTTGCCCCGGAGTTTCGAGAGGAGCCCGCCCGAACTCGACGTTTCGACGGTCTCTGCGGCGTAACCGACCGTGGAGACGCCACCGCCCGCGAGCGTATTGATTATCTCGCTCGAGTCGACAACGCTTTCTCCCACGTCAGCGCTGCTGTCGACTTCGCCGGCCCCAAACAGGATGCCAAAGCGGGTGACGATCTCCTCGTTGATCTCGTCGTAGCCGCCCTGGATCGACTCCCCGGACTTACGCCAGGCGTCATTGTCGAAGACGAGGAGGTTGTCCACCTCGCTGACGAAAGTCTGGAAGGACCGGGCCGCGTTCAGGGTGTAGATGCCACCCTCGTCTTTCCCCGGCAGGACACCGATCCCGTATACGGGTTCGGTGTAGATCCGCTTGAGGTGTTTTGCGAGTACCGGGGCACCGCCGCTCCCGGTCCCGCCGCCCAGCGCGGCGATGAGGAGAAACGCGTCGACCTCGTGTACCGGGATGTTGTCGATCGCGCCCTGAATCTCGTCGATGTCCTCCTCGGCGATTTCCGCGCCGAGTTCGTTGTCCGCCCCGACGCCATGTCCCTTGACCCGGGACTGCCCGATGAGTACCCGGTTGTCCTCCGGGACGTTTGTCAGGCCCATGAGGTCGGCCTTCGCGGTGTTAACCGCGATAGCGGAGCGCACGATCCCCGAGCCCGTCCGTTTGTCGTACTCGAGGAATTTGTCGAGTATCTTGCCCCCTGCCTGGCCGATCCCGATCATTGCGAGTTTCATGCTGCAGTGTACTCTGTCTTGAAACACGTATCAGTACGGCCATAAGGCTTTTGTTGGAAACCGCGTGTGACAGGCGGCAGACTGCGAGTATCCGTGGTTTCTCTTCGGGACCGATCACGTCGATCCGCCACAGATGTCAGACAGAAGAAAGATATTCGGAAAGCCGAGACAGGTCGGCCTCGGAGACCCCGAACGCATCGACGTCGTTTTCCGCCGTCGTGTTATCAAAGCGGAGCGAGCGGTACTGGTCGGCCCCGAAGGGCACGAACGGGATCGGATCGGCGAGCCGCATGCCGATTGCGGTGAGCGACATCGGGACCGAAAGGACCCTGAGCGACTTGCCCTCCGACCGGTAGACCAGCCGAGCCACGTCCGCAAGCGTGAGCGACTCCGGCCCGCCGATGTCGTATACCTTGCCCCGGTGAGTGTCGTCCTCGGCCGCGTCGGCCAGCATCGGGGCCAAATCGCCGATCCAGATCGGCTGAAACCGCGTCGATCCGCCGCCGGGCAATGCGGTGAGGTAGGGCGTCGTAAGTGCCCGGGTGAACCGAACGAACTCCCCGCCATCGCCGAAGATGACAGAGGGTCGGACGATCGTCCACTCGAGGTCGGACGATTTGACGACGGTCTCGGCCCGGCCTTTCGCCCTGGTGTAGGCGGTCGCCCCCTCCGGATCGGCTCCGAGCGCGCTCATCTGCACGACGGTCGAGACCCCGGCCGCTTCCGCGGCCGCGACGACGTTCCGAGTCCCGACGAGGTGCACCCGCTCGTGCATCACGTCCCCGCCCTTCGGCTGGAAGAGCGGCGCGAGCGCCACCAGGTTGACGACGACATCCTGGTTGACCATCGGTTCCGCGAGCGTTTCAGGGTCGGTCACGTCTCCCTCCACCACCTCGACGCTGTCCGGGAGTTCCTCGCCGTTTGCCGAGCGCGAAAGTGCTGTGACCGCGTGACCCCGCGAATCGAGTTCCCGGCTGAGATGGATCCCGACGAAGCCAGTGCCGCCGGTAACGAGCACGTCCATACCCTTTCCGTTAGCCCGCGAACCGGATAACAGTTGGCGCGAGGTGTGTCTATTGCCGCATTACCAGGCACGACGACACTGACCGGGAACGATGGCGCCCACCGGGCACGGTGACACCAACCGGGCACGACGACACCCACTGACCTCGACGACATCCCGTCGCGACACTCGCAGGTCACAAACGGTTTGTAACCGGTGAGCCAAGTCCGGGACATGCTCGTGACGCTGGAGGGGTTGGACGGGAGCGGGAAGACCACGGTCTGGGAGCGGCTTTCGGCCACCCGCACGGACGGCTATACCTTCACCAAAGAGCCGACGGATTCGTGGTATGGGGACGCCGTCCGGCGATCTATCGAGAAAGATGGAGCGGACCCGCTGGCCGAACTCTTCCTCTTCACCGCCGATCACGCAGACCATATAGCGCGCGTCGTCCGACCCGCCCTCGACCGGGGGGACATCGTCGTCTCGGACCGGTACACGGACTCCCGCTACGCCTATCAAGGAGCCGCAATCGAGGGAACCGTCTCCGACCCGGTCGAGTACATCCAGACCGTCCACCAGGCGTTCACCCGGCCCCCGGACCTCACGATATACTTCGATATCGCCCCGGAGACCGCCGTCGAGCGAAGCGGGGCGACGAACAAACTCGAACAGCTGGCCTTCCTCGAGTCGGTTCGGGAGAATTACGAGCAGTTGATCGCGGCCGAGCCGGAGCGGTTCGTCAGGGTGAATGCCGAACGCCCGCTCGAAGCCGTCCTCGAGGCGGTCGAGTCCATTCTCGACAGGGAAGTGGACCGGTCTGGCTAACCGACCCCCTATTCGTTCATCGAGACGTAGGTCTTCGTCTCGAGAACGCCGTCGAGTGGCTGTATCTCGTCTGTTGCCACATCGAGTACGTCGTAGACCGCCGGGGCCGATACCTCGACGATGAGATCGTAATCGCCCGCGACGACGTGGGCCTCGGTGACATCCGCTCGCTTTGCGAGGGTATCACGAACGTCCTGTGGCGTGCCCGCTTCTGTTCGGACCATAACGAACGCGTGAACCATACCCGCCTATTGCTCCGGTGGGGCAAAAACCCTCGCGGATCGAGTGATCATTCTCCCCACGGCCCCGATCGCGTTCGAAGCAACGATCCGCTCCCCGATCCCCAACACCGCTCGATCCGGCCGAAGGCTCTTATCCGGCGGGATAGGGCGCTAAAACCTCGCGCTTCAGCGCGGGTGATACAGCGCCCGCACGTAGTTTTAAGAGGTTCGATGGCCAAATGAATGCTAACCGAGGCGGTCTACCCGCCCTATCCCAATGAGACAATATCGGGATTCGCCCTTTCGTCGTGGAAGGCACCCCTTCCATCAGACGAACGGGGTGCAGGAAGCACAGGATAACCCCGAATCCCCGTCTCTTGACGGTGGATAGGGGTAACGGTAGCGTGGCACTGCCAGCATTCCCTCGGGGATGTTAAACCGTAAATCTCCCAAACCAGCAAGCCTCCGCTTGTGGGAAGCCCCGCCGTTCACGGCGGGGAGGATGTCACGTGATCACGGTCCAGCGCATCACATGGTCGTTGCCTACGCACTCCTCTCTGCGGACACGAGCGAGATCGAGCAGGTGAAAGAAGCCGTAGCCGAAGTGAATGGCGTCAAGGACGTACATATCGTGGCGGGTGACGTCGACCTGATTGCCCGTATCGAAGTCGGGGATCCGAAAGCCGTCCCGGGGGTGATAACCGGGGAAATCGCCGGATTGGACGGAATTTCCGACACGGAAACGTATCTCAGTGTGACATCCTCCCCGCCCTGAAGGGCGGGTTTTAGCCTTGAAACTTCCATAATTCGGACCAGGCCGAACCCGTCTCAACACCTTTAGTCACCGGGCACCTCCACTCGACTATGACCGAGGAGCTGGCCGCTGGCTTCCGATCCCGCCCCGACTTTCGCGAACAAGACTCCGGTCGATTCGGTGTCGGTGGGGTGGATTTCCAGGCACAGGTGACCATCGAGGAAGACACGGTGGTACTCGTCCAGGGGCTTCCCACGCTCGATGCGACCGTGGAGGGAGAAGCAGTCGCTCCGGTCGTCGAATCGGGGTGGGAGGAGACGTTCGAGCGACGCGTACAGGACGTGACGGGCGTCATCGGCGATCTCGCCGCTGGACCGACAGTCACCAGAGACGGGGAGACGATCCACGTACGGATGGAGCTCGAAGATGATGGTGTGATCCTCCCCGAAGCGGTGCGCCACGCAGTCGATTTCGTCGAGAGCACCTGGGTCGAAGGGATCATTCCCGGGTACGATTACGACGAGCGCGTGAAGCGGATCAGGAATCGGGCCATGCAAACCGGCGAAAGCGGCAATTGAACGAGCGACTCGGTCTCCCTTATCTGACGATCGTCACCGGGATCGGCGACCGACGGACAACCGACTCCGCGACGCTTCCGAGGAGAATCCGGGTGACACCCGAGCGACCATGGCTTCCCATGACCACCTGATCGATGTCGTTTTCCTCGACGTAGGAGATGATGGTTCGGGAGGGGCGGCCCACTTCCGTCACCGTCCGAACGTCGATGCCCTCGAGTCGCGCTTCGGCGTCGGCGAAGAGGGATTCGGCCTCCGCTTTCCGGTTCTCGTACCACTCCTCTGAGTAGCCGGGCATCGTCGCGGCGGCGCTGTAGCCCGCCTCGACCGGGTCGATGACGTGAAGCAGCACGACGGTGTCCGGTTCGAGAGTGTCGGCCGCGTACTCAACGGCACTCTTCGACTGTACGGAGCCGTCGATCGGAACCAGGACCTTCATGCGAGAAATTTCGGCGGCTGCGGCCATATAGTTACGGGCCCGTCGGGTCGGGAATTTTCTCAGTCCCGTCCGTGCCGAGTGACACAGTACGGCAGCCCAACCACTTCGACCGGCTTTGAGTTGTCAGGTGAATAAACCGCCATGCTCCCCCGCTGCATGTCCGTGACCCGAGACTCGAGGGCAGTCGGGAGGTTCAAACTCGAAACAGCGTCCTCGTCGCCCAGAGTGAGCGCGATCCGGGTGTTGAGCTGTTTGAACACCGGATCTGCGATATCCTGGGGATCCTGGGTGATGAGAAACAGGCCCAGGCGTTCCTTGCGGCCCTGTTTTGCCGCCTCGGTGAATTTGCCGATGACTCGTTGGGCCTGGACGGTCTCGGCGTCGGCGAGGAAGTCGTGGGCCTCGTCCATGCCAACGATCAGCGGGGTCTCCTTGATGCGTTCGAAGCGCGGGTCACTCGAGAGTTTCTGATCGATGAGCAGGCTCGAGAGGGCGAGGACCACCATCTCGGCGGCCCGGGTGGAGGAGAGGTGATAGGTCGGCACCACCGAGAGCCGGCCCGGACGGACGAACTCGTGGACGAGATCGGTGATGGGGCGGGCGTCCTGGTCGAAGACGCCGTGGGGAACGGCTCTGACCCGACGCTTGACGGCGTCGAAGGTTTTCTCGTGAACGTGACCCGTCTCGTCGAGTTCCTGTCTGAGTGCCGGGTCATCCAGGAAGTTCCGGAACGCGTCGTAGGTGGCCTCGCCACTCCGTTCGTCGAAAAAGCGATCGAGAAGGAGATCGAGCGCGTTGAACTGGTTGTCGTTGAGTTTCCCCCCGGCGAGGAGCCACTTGTTCGAACTGACCATCGAAAACGGGATGGTGAAGGCCTGCTGTTCGGCCCGGTGGTGCCCGGCGGCGTATCGCGCGTTCCCCACCTTCGGAACGAACGCCACGGTGTCCTCGTGGCCATCGTAGGCAATTCCCTGGGCGTCGAGTTGGCCGCTGGCCGCCTCGGTGAGGTCCGGGTTGTCGTCGTGCATCTGGGCGTACTCGTCCTGGGGATCGAACTGCACGACTGCCGCCCTGGGAGTGCGCCCGCTCCCCGGTTCGATCGCGTAGCGACGGTCCTCGGTGAGGTACTGTCTGAGGACGTTTTTTGCGGTGTGGGTCTTCCCCGAGCCGGTTCCCCCCGCGATCAGGACGTGTCGGAAAATCAGCGGGTCGGCTCCAGTTTCGCCGTCCTCCAGCCGGTAATCGACCGTCGGCGGGCGGGCCTGAGTTTCGATCTTCTCGCCGCCGACTGCCAGGTGACCGAGAAAGGCCCCCGATTCGGGCAGGTCGAGCCCGGTCCGAATCTTCTCGTGGTCGCTCGCGTGCCGGACGACCGTCTCGGGTTTTGGCACCCGGTCCGGGGCACGGCGCATGAGATCCTCGCCATCGGGATACAGGACCGCAAGCGGTTCGAGATCGGCCATAAGTTTGTAATCCCGCTCGTCGATTCCCGCAGAGCGCATCGCGCGGCGGGCGTGAATCTCGGTGGCGTCGTCGCTCCGAAAGGCCTGTGCGTACTCCAGCCCAGTCACCCGGCAGAACAGCGTCTCCGTGTCGGGATAGGGCGCGAGCAAATAAGTTCCGAGACGAACGTCCTTCCGATTCCCGGCCGTTACGTAGGCCCGCAGCCGGTTCTCGTCGGCCTCTTCGGCGACTCGGAGCCCCTCGGAGACAGCGAGCGCTCCGACGCCCGTATCGCTTCCGCGGGCCGCTATCTCCGGGCGGTCGAAGTCTCGGTCGTCGGGATCAGCCCCCCGCGAGGACCCTTCCCCACCAGCCTCTTCGCCGTCCGTGTCCGACTCCCCGGCCTGGAAATCGGAGAACGAACCAAGATCACTCATGGCTGGAGTCTGACCGGGAACGCACTAACTCCTTTCCCCCGGATTATGAACCAAAATCAGACTCGCTCGTCTGATAGGGCTCAAATCCGCGTGGCCATTTCCGTCCGATCACACGCGGAGCGACACAGCAAGCTGGTCGCTTCACGGTGTGAGTTTTTGAAAATGGGCCAGTGCGGATTTCGATATTGCTCGTCCGACTCGGCGATTCAAGCCGTTCTGTCACACCGCTCGCCACTCAAGCCGGTCACCCCGACCAGCCGCCATCCAGAGCAGTCTTCCACACTGGTCCCTCGCCTCAGACATGCTGGTCCCCGCCTCAGGCCTGCCGGCCCCACCGTTCGTCGTTATAATTCCGGTCCTCCGTCGTGTCGAAGGCCACTTCGAGTCGGCGGACGAGTTCCGCTTTCCCCTCGGTGCCGATCCGGGCCAGCTCGTCGGCCTTTGCGATCGGGAGTGGCGGTCCGCGCTCGGCCGCGACGCCCCTGAGCACGTACTGCTCGACCGCCGATCGGACCTCGGGATCCGTAGCGAACCCGCCGGGGAGTTCGACCTTGAAGAGGAGGTCCGTTCGCGGATCGTAGACGACGAAAAACGCCACCTCGTAGTCCGTGGCCGGCCGGGATCGCGTGACCCCCAGGTCCGCCTCCGGCCCCGCGAAGACGCCATCGGCACCGAGTCTCGACCGAAACCACCCGGTCCAGGATAGTTCATCGGTAACCCGATCGCGTCTCTCATTTCCCTCCTCTCGCTGTTCGAGTACCTGGGTGAAAAACGCCGCATCGCTCGCCCAGGGACTCGGTCGCCCGGTCTCGGCGAGTGCCCGGATGAGCCCACGGGACTGGGGACTCTTGACGAAGCCGACGAGTGGGACATCCCGGTTCAAGAAGTCCTCGACGAGCGCGACGTAGTTCTCGAGGACTTCCGCCACCAGATCGTTCTCGCCGGCGAGTTCCGCGATCGAGCCGTGGCGGCCCCGCCAGTGGACCAATCCCTTGGGATACAGGGGCCCATCGAGCAGCAGCACGTCATCCACGATCCCGGCGTGTTCTCGTGCGTGATGGCTCTCGGCGAGGTAAAGCGCGAGGCCGTGGACGATCCGCTCTTCGTCGCGGGCAAGGGCCTCGGTCTGGACGATGCGGCCCCGGCCGTGGTCCTCGTCGAACGGTTCCCAGCCGTCCGTACCGTGATTGACTGAGGCGTCGTTCGAGTGGACCGGCATGATGTACGTTCGGGCCCGATGGAGGTCGAGATCCGACGGGACCGCGCTCATCGCTGCCTGCGCGAGGTCGAGCAGGAGGCCGTTCTTGAACGTCGTCGGGTTGATCGTCCCCGAGTCCAGGCCGTGGGCCGTCTCGAAGGGGGGGTCCTGCAGGGCCAGGTCGTCAATCGGGGCAGCCCGGCGGGTCACCGACTCGATCGGTTCCAGGACGGCCTCTCCGTCTTTCCGGAGCGGGTCGAGGTGGTCTTCCCAGACGGTCTCGGCGAGATCTCGATGGGCCTCGGGATCGGCGTCGTGGCGAATGCGATTGGCGAGGGAGGCGATCCCGTCGTAGTGGACGGGGTCGATCGTCATCGGGCCACAGTTCGTTCCCCAGTGTAATCACGTCTCGGGTCGTGGGCGAGTCGAGAGCACGGGTTCCAAACACCCGTCGTGATCTCGAGTCGTGAACTCCCCACGACGTCGATCGTGGGCCGTGTGAAACGGGATCGGTAACTGCCGGATCGGACCGAGACCCGTTCGACCGAGCGGCCGTAGTGCACGGATAAATCGACGAACGGCCGCCTCGATCGGTAATATGGCTGTCACCC
>CAZJZA010000035.1:0-11011 GCA_964550355.1 uncultured Halobacteriales archaeon | reverse complement strand
GGCTTCGGCATGGGTGGCTATGGGCCGGGAATGTTCGGGGGCCAGGGTGGCTCCGCCCCGGGAACGTTCGGTGGCCAGGGATTCTTCGGTGGCTTCGGTCCCGGTAACTGGGTCGGATCCGGCGGCTCCGGGCCCGGTGGCTACGGCGGCGGATACGGAATGGGTGGCCACGGAATGGGCAGTGGCTGGTAAGTAACTCTGGTTCCAGCTGGTGAGGTAACAGGGCTTTTTTTTCTGACTGGCGGATCGACGGGCGGAATTTCGTTCTGGACGAGTTCTGCTATTCGTTCTGGCCGATCTCTATTCGAAGCGATTCGGCGAGATTCTGGCTAACCGCATCGCGTTCCCGGTGACGCCCAGACTCATCCCCATGTCACCGACGACGACCGCCAGCGCCACGCTTACGAAGCCCAGCGGAACCCCCGCAGCGAGCACGGCCTTGGCTCCCAGACTCGCCCAGATGTTCTGTCTGATGACCCCGTTTGCCGTGTGAGAAAGGGAGTACAGATACGGAATTCTGCCGATATCGTCGCCCATCAGCGCAATATCCGCCGTTTCGAGGGCCGTGTCTGTCCCGGCCGCCCCCATCGCAATTCCGACCTCGGCGGTAGCGAGCGCGGGGGCGTCGTTGATCCCATCCCCGACCATCGCTACGTCCCCGTTCGAAGACTGGATCGATTCGACGGCCGCGACCTTCTCTTCGGGGAGGAGTTCCGCCCGGTACTCGTCCACACCGACCTGCTCGGCGATGGCCCGGGCCGTGTTCTCGTTGTCGCCGGTCAGCATCACGACCCGACCGACCCCCAGTTCGTGCAGTCGCTCGACGGCCCGTTTCGCCTTCGGGCGAACCTCGTCTGCCACGGCGATCGCTCCCAGGAGTGTTTCCTCCTGTCCCACGACGACCACCGTTTTCCCGGACTGTTCGAGTTCGGCCAGTTCGTCCTCGAAGGCCTGTTCCGAGTCGGGAGTCACCGGGCGGGATTCCGTTACCGTGCCGCCGTCGGTCGTGTACTCGTGGGAAAGTCCAAATCCGAGATCGGCGAAGAGCCCTGGCTTACCTACGTAGGTCGTTTTGCCATCGATTTCACCCCGAATCCCCCGGCCCGACAGGTTCTCGAAAGATTCGGGTTCTTTGAGAGTGATTCCCGCCGACCGTGCGCGGTCGAGAATGGCGGTTCCGATCGGATGGGTGCTTCGCTGTTCGAGCCCGGCGGCCACGGAAAGGACGGTCGCTTCCGCCGTCTCACCGACGGTGAGAACGTCCATCACGGCGAGGTCGCCCTTAGTCAGCGTGCCCGTCTTATCGAATGCAACCGTGTCGACCATGCCCATCGCCTCGAGATGGGAGCCGCCCTTGACGAGCACGCCGTTTTTGGCCGCGCTCGTGATGCCCGAGACGACGGAGACCGGCGTCGAAATGACAAACGCGCAGGGACAGGCGATGACCAGCAATGTGAGACCGCGGATGAACCAGGTCCGCCAGTCGCCGACGAAGGTGAGCGTGTACCCGGCCACGTCGACGGGGATCGGCGCAGAAATCAGCAGTGGCGGGAGCGTCGCCGTCAGCAGGGCCAAGACGACCACCGTCGGCGTATAGTACCCCGCAAAGCGATCTACGAACTGTTCGGTCTCGGTTTGCTTCGCCTGGGCCCCCTGGACCATGTCGATGATCCGCGACAGGGTCGAGTCGCTGGCCACCGAGGTGACCTCGATTTCGAGATAACCCGCCTCGTTGATCGCCCCTGCAAACACCTCGTCCCCCGGGGCTTTTTCGACTGGAACGCTCTCGCCCGTGATCGGCGATTGGTCGACCGCGCTCTCGCCGTCGGTGACGACCCCGTCAAGCGGGATCTTCTCGCCGGGGCGGACGGCTACCGTTTCTCCAACGTCGACTGCCTCGACCGTGACGGTTTCCGCTGTTTCGCCACGAATAACGGTCGCCTCCTCCGGTGAAAGCGCGAGTAACTCCCGCAAGGAATCCCGGGCCTGATCCATCGCGTAATCCTCCAACAGTTCGGCGATACTGAAGAGGACGGCGAGGGTCGCCGCCTCGACGAAAAACCCGATCGCCGTCGCGGCGATGATCGCTGTTCCCATCAACAAGTCGATGTCGAGGCTGTAATTCCGGGCCGAGTAGTACCCGCTCCGAACGACCGGACTCCCACTGACGACGATCGCTACGAGGAAGAGGAGCGCAGCCACTGAAATCGGTACGCCGAGCACCTGGCCCACGGTCGCGTTCAGACCGGTGAGGACGAACTTCACGAGGAGCCCGGCCACGAGAAACACCGCCCCGACCCAGGTTTTTTTCGCCCGCGTACTCGTCCAGACCTCGGTCGGTGGCGCGACGTCGACCGCACTTGTGACTCCCGATTGGTCGGAGCCAGAAACATTCGATTGATCCGACGCCGAAATACCACTGACCTCGTACCCGGCGTTCTCGATGGCCGCGACGACGGCCGATTCGGTGGTCTGTTCGGGGTCGAAGGCCACCGTCGCCGTACCCGTCGTCGGCTGGAAGGACATTTCAGTGACTCCGTCGACCCGGTCGAGACTCGTCTCGACTTTCTTCACACACGTCGGGCAGTCCATCTCCGGGACGCCGAGGCTGGCGGAGGCCTCGCTCGCCCGACCGCTCGATTCCGTCTTTCCCGCCCCGCGATCCGTCTCGTTCACGGTCGTCACTCCGGGAGGAACGAGGATAGGGAGTTGGTTGGAATATTCCAAACAGCGACAACGCCCCAGACTTAAAGCGAGGAGGTCGGTTCGTCGACGCCGCGTTCGTCGACGTGCTGACCCATCACGTGGGCTTCGGCCCGGCGCAGGCGGTAGGTGAGTGTCGAGCGCGGAACGTCGAGTTTCTCTGCCAAATCTGTGACGTCGATCTCGCGTGGCGTGTCGTAGTAGCCGTAATTCACGGCTGCACGAAGGGCCTCCCGTTGTTTTGCAGGCAACCCATCGATCAGTGACGGGTCCGCTTTCGAGGACTCGCCGGCATCGGTCATCCGGCGCATCTCGAGTTCGGCACAGTCGCCGACGGTCGCGGCAAGCGTGTCGATGAAGGTCCGGACGTCCCCTTCACCGGAGTGGATGATGCGCCAGGTGTACTCCCGGCCCCGATTCAGCGTCTCGAAGAGGAGGCCGTCCCCGAGGTTGTCGAGGGCGATATGGGGCACGGAGACACAGGTCAGGGTCCGCTCCCAGTAGGAGTAAAGAACCAGTTCCTCCTCGGTGTGTTCGAGAACCTCGGTGGTCTGCTCGGCCCCACAGTCGTCGGTCGCGAGACAGTCGGCGTAGTAATCGGCCGTTTTGACGGTCTCCTCGATCGCCGCGAGGGCCTCGGGTGACCCGGTCGCGTGATCGACCCGCCACAGGCTCTGGGGGGTAGCATGGAGCGACAGCGAGCGGATACGGGCCTCCGGGTGGGCCGCGAGCGTGTCCGCAATTTCATTGCATCCTCGCTCGTACACCAGAGCGAAGACGAGTTCGCGCATGGTCGGTTTTGGGCCCCGAGCGATTTAACAGGTCGTTTCAGGGATCGGTTCGCATGGATTTCTCGGCTTAGCCAACGTTTAAACCCGATGCCCGGACCAGTCCTGCGCGATGCGCTGAAAAGACGCCATCACGCGCTCGCGGGTGTGTGACGTGTCGCGTGGTGGACCCGATCAGATCACGTCCCGTTGTGGAACCGTCGGTTCCCCCTATGTGGGGGCGTCGGTTCCCCCGGTGTGAGGCCGTCGGTTTCTCCTGTGTAGGGCCGTCGGTTCACGGCCGGTCGTGAACAAAACCGATGCACGTCGCCTGTTCGCCCCGAATGCGGCTCAGACCGGCTCGCCGAAGGCGTAGAAGGTGTTGTGGTCGGTGAGCTCGACCTCGACGCGGTCTCCTAGCTCGATACCCTCACTGTGTTCGTCCGGAATCACAATCCGGTGATAGGCGTCATCGTAGGCCTGGAGGGAGTCACCAGTTCCTGGCTCGACGACAAACACCTCCCGACGCGTCCCGAGAAGGTCCTCGTGAACCCGGCCGACAATTTGCTCCTTGCGCGTTGAGAGATCCTTGGAGCGCTCCTTTTTCGTCGTCCCACCGAGCCCTTTCATCTCGGCGGCGTCGGTGCCCGGCCGCTTCGAGAAGCGGGTGACGTTGATCGTCTCGGGCTCGACGGCTTCGAGGAGTTCGACACTCTGTCGATGATCGGCCTCGCTCTCGGTGGGAAAGCCCACGACGAAGTCCGTGGCCAGGGTCCATTCCTCGAGCGTCCGATCGAACGTGTCGACGATCTCCCGGAACTCTGAGACGCTATGCTGTCGGCGCATGTCACTGAGGACGTCGTCCGAGCCCGACTGGACCGGCAGGTGAATGAAGTTATAGAGCTCCGGGCAATCGGCCATGAGCCCGGCGATCTCCTCGCGAATTGGATGGATCCCCCACGGGTTGGCCATGCCGAGTCGGACCCGAAAGTCGCCATCGAGCCCACAGATGCCCCGGAGGAGATCGGGAAGCCAATGCTCGCCCTGGTCGAGTCCATACACGCCGGTGTCCTGGCCGGTGATTCGGATCTCGCGAGCTCCTGCCTCGAGAAGTTCACGGGCCCGATCGACGTTCGCCTCGACCGGCGGCGAGTCGATTCGTCCGGTGGCCGCCTTCGTGATGCAGTAAGAACAGTCGCTCATACAGCCCCTGGCGAGGGGCAGAATGCCGATCACGCCGTCGAGGACCGGCTCGGTGCTCGGCGTGACCGTCGGGCACTCGCCGTTGCTGACCGCATCCGGAACCTCGTCCCAACCCACGACCTCGGCGTCGACGTCCGCCTCCGCGAACGCGGTTCCCTGGGCGAGAGCCATGCACCCGGTGACGATCAAATCGGCCTCGGCCTCGAGTTCCTTGGCCCGGCGGAGCATGTTATTCTCCGTCGTCTCGATGACGGTGCACGTGTTGAGGATAATCGAATCTGCGGCCGCGGGACCGTCGACGGGGCGGTGGCCGCCATCCCGGAGCCGTCGCTCGATCGCACGGCTCTCGCCCCGATTTGCCGTACAGCCGTACGTCTCGATGTAGTACCGGGCCATTCGGTCGACGGGGATAGCGGCCACGGGGGGAAAAGCAATCCGGTCGGCCACACGATAACCTGCTTTCCGGGGAACCGCATCTAATTCCGGCTAAAAGCCAGTTTTCTCAAGTTCCGAAAACGGCCGTCCACCTTTAGTCACCCGACTGTTTACCATTAGGTGAGCCTAAATTAGGGTTGCCAAAATGAGGACGACACTCGCCGAGGTGACGGCCGAAACCTCGTTCCGGATTGAGGAGGTCACGGACGACCAGCTCCGAGCAAAACTCCGCCGGCTCGGCTTTCTCGACGGTCGGATCGACTGTCGGACGCGACTTTCAAAGGGGCCCGTCGTGATATCGCGACGCGGGACGGACCTGGCTCTGGGAGCCACAGTCGCCGACGGAATCACCGTTACGGAGGTCGAGAACGAGTGACTGACCCGGCCGATTCGCTCGACGGGACGGCGGCCGACACTGTCGCGCTCGTTGGCGCGCCAAACGTGGGCAAAAGCGTCGTCTTCAACGCGCTCGCAGACGATTACGTCGACGTCTCGAACTACCCCGGCACCACCGTCGAGACGACCCTCGCCCGAATGGGCGAGTATGCAGTCACCGACACCCCCGGAGTGTACGGCATCTCCTCGTTCGACGAAGAAGAGCAAATCACCCGGGAGATCGTCCTCGAAGTCGATCGCGTGATCGACGTCGTCGACGCGACCCATCTGGACCGGGACCTCTTTTTGACCCTTCAGTTGCTCGACATGGGCATCCCAACGGTCGTCTGTCTCAACATGATGGACGAGGCGGAGGCGGCGGGCATGGATGTCGATCCGGCGGAACTCGAGCGGGTCCTCGGCGCACCCGTCGTTCCCACCGTGGCAGTCGATCGCGACGGTCTCGATACCCTCACGGAGCGCCTTCCAGAGGCCGATGCACCCAACGAACCGGCCATCGAATCGTACTTCGCGGACCTGCCAGAGGACATCGAGGCGCCCCGTCGCGAGCGAACGCTCCTCGTCGAAGCCGACGAGACGACCGCCGCGGCTGTCGCCGACCGGACGGAATCACTTGCAGACGGGGGCCTCCCGGGATACGTCGACTCCGATCGACGGGATGCCGTCTACAGCGAGCGTCGGAACCGGGTCGAGGCGATCGTCGATCGGGTTCTGACCGTCGAGGAGCGCGAGGACACGTGGGCCCGACGGCTGAGTGACCTGATGTTAAATCCCCTCACGGGCACCCCGATTGCGCTTTCCCTCATGGGAATTATCTACTACCTCATCGGCGACCTCGTCGCCCAGCGGCTCGTCGATCTACTGGAAGAGGTCGTGTTCGGCGAGTTCTACAACCCGATCGTCACGGAAGCGGTCACGTCGACCCTCCCGTCGGCGGGGTGGGCCGATCC
This sequence comes from uncultured Halobacteriales archaeon, assembly GCA_964550355.1. GTDB lineage: Archaea > Halobacteriota > Halobacteria > Halobacteriales > Halobacteriaceae > Halodesulfurarchaeum. Next base: position 4,557 of record CAZJZA010000035.1, on the reverse strand, counting down.
ATTCGTGTTCGTCCTCGTCAACGAGAACCTCGGTCTGCTCACCATCACCGTCCAGTACATCATCGGGGTGCTCTTGCCCCTGATCATCGCGTTCTATCTGGTCATTGGGGCGCTCGAGGATTCCGGCGTGCTCCCCAGACTGGCCGTCCTGACGGATCGGGGCCTTTCCCGGATGGGTCTCAACGGACGCGCCATCGTGCCGATGATCGTGGGAGTCGGGTGTGTCACGATGGCGGTCATCACCACCAGGATGGTCGGCTCCCGCCGCGAGCGGCTTATCGCCACCGGCCTTCTCGGCTTGGCAATCCCGTGTTCGGCCCAACTCGGCGTCATCATGGGGCTGCTCGCGGGGCTGGGAATCGCCTGGTGGTTCGGCTACCTCGGCGTGCTGCTCCTCGTGCTGGGCGTGGCCGGGGTCGTCCTCGACCGGGTCCTCCCCGGCGAAAGCGAGGGACTGGTCACCGAACTGCCCCGGATGCGAGTTCCACGACCGGTGAACATCGCCCGGAAGACGGCCAATCGGACGAAAATGTTCTTCCGCGAGGCCGTCCCGCTTTTCGGCGCGACGGCAATCGTCGTCTCGCTGGCTGATTACACCGGCATGCTCGAAGCCATCGAGGGCGTCCTCACGCCGATTACGTCCCTGGTGGGGATGCCCACGGACTTTGCACAGGTGCTCATTCTCGGCCTCATCCGCCGGGACTTCGCGGCCGCCGGGATGACCGACTTGTCCCTCTCGGCCCCGCAAATCTTCGTGGGACTCGTCGTAATTACCCTCTTCGTGCCCTGCATCCTCTCGATGGTGATGATCGGCAAGGAGCGCGACCTCAAGGCGGGAACGGTGATGTGGATCGGCTCGTGGATCGTGGCGTTCACCGTCGGTGGCATTCTCGCGGTGGTGTTCGGCCTATGAACTGCTCGACGTGTGGATACGACTACGACCCGACCGACCGGCTCGAATGCCCCCGGTGTGGCGACACACCGGACTGTTCCGGGATCAGTTGTGCGGACTGCGGGGCCTGTCCCACCGTGGGCGGCAGCGTCCAGGCCGCCATTCGGAAGTTGACCGAGGATTAATCCGGGGCGCCGTCCACGATCGCGACCCCGGAACTGGCCCCGATGCGATCGGCCCCGGCCTCGATCATCGCCATCGCTTCCTCATAGGTACCGATGCCGCCACTGGCTTTCACCGGGAGGTACTCGCTCAAGAGTTCCACATCCGGGACCGTCGCTCCACCTTCGGCAAAGCCCGTCGACGTCTTCAGGAAGTCCGCGCCAGCCGCCTTGGCCGCCTCGCTCGCGATGTGTTTTTCCCCGTCGCTCAGGAGGGCCGTCTCGATGATGACTTTGACCGGAATCGAAACCGCCGCGACGAGATCGACGAGTTCGACGGTCACGGCTTCGGTTTCGCCGGCTTTCAGCCGACCGACGTTGAGTACCACGTCGAGTTCGTCGGCCCCGTCCACCTGGGCCTGCACGGCCTCCGCACGCTTCGCTTCCGGGGCATTCTGCCCCAGCGGGAACCCGATTACGGTGGCAATGATCGTGTCGCCCGCGGCGTACTCCCGGGCCTCGGCCACGTAGCAGGGCGGAACGCAGACGTTCATTCCCCGCGATTCGGCCTCGTCGATGACGCCCTCGACATCGGCGATCGTGGTCGTCGGGCCGAGTACGGTGTGATCGATCATCGGGGCGAGTTCTTCTTGCTTCATAGGTAACCGAACGGGCGGGACGCTCAAAAAGGAGGAGGGCACCCAGGCACAGTCCGTCCCGGGTGCCGCTTCAATCGATGACGGATTTCCCAAGCGATGGCACCGCGAAGATGGCCGCGATAGCCCGGCAACGAGACGATCCCGCAGCGGGAGTTCATACCATACGTAGTTTATACGAGAGTCTGTAGCTGCCGGTCCGGGTGGGGTCGGCTTTTTGCCCCGTGGCCCCATGACACAGGGTATGCCCGTAGAGGAGGTCGAATCGACTGCTGAGGAAATCGAGGAAATGGAAATCAGGGGCGCGGCTACCATCGCCGGGGCGGCTGCTGCGGCCCTCGGGGCCCAGGCCGCGGCCAGTGAGGCGTCCGACCCGGCGACCTTCGAAGCCGAAATGCGGACGGCAGCCCGGGAGCTATACCAGACCCGACCGACGGCGGTCAGCCTGCCGAACGCCCTCCGGTTCGTGCTCCAGGGAATGGAAGGAGAAACGGTCGAGGCGAAACGCGACTCGGTAAAGGAGGCCAGCCGAAGGTTTCAGTCGGACCTCGAGCACGCCCAGGATCGCCTCGGCCGGATCGGGGCCAACCGACTCCGGGACGGTGACGTGATCATGACCCATTGTCACTCCACGGACGTGTTAGCAACCGTCGAGCACGCCGTGAAGACGGGAAAACACATCGAGGCGATCGTGAAAGAGACCCGCCCGCGAAATCAGGGCCTCATCACCGCGAGGCAACTTCGGGAGATGGGGGTGCCGGTGACGCTGATCGTCGACAGTGCCGCCCATCGCTATCTCAACGACGTCAATCACGTCCTCGTCGGGGCCGACAGCATCGCCGCGGACGGGTCGGTCATCAACAAAATCGGAACCAGCGGGCTCGCGGTCAACGCCCGGGACCGGGGCACCCCCATCGTCGTCGCCGCACAGACAATCAAACTCCACCCGGGGACGCTCACCGGTCACACCGTAAAAATCGAGATGCGTGAGGAAACTGAGGTGATTTCGGCCGAGGATCGGGCCGACATTGGGGAAATCACTGTCGATAACCCGGCCTTCGACGTGACCCCGCCGCGGCACGTCGACGCGATCATCACCGAACGCGGGCAGTATCCGCCCGAAAGCATCGTCTCGCTGATGCGAGAGCTCTACGGCGACGTGGACGAAGAGCCCTGGGCCGAACCCGCATGACCCGGGCGAAAGGACAACGCTTTCGGCCCCAGCCTGGCGAGTTGGCGTATGGTACTGCCGGCCGGGTCCACGCTGCCCCCGCTCCCGTATCTCCTGGGCGTCCTTGGCGGCGCAATCGCGGTCCTCATCGCGATCTATCGGCGACGACTCTCACTCCGGACTCGCACGGTCGTGGCGTTTGCTCCGTGGATGGTGGCCGGCTCGGCACTCTACGTCCTCTCCCAGATCGGCGCGGCTCCCGAAGCGCTTGCGCCGCTTTTCAGTTCGCCGACGGTGTACGTGACGACGGCCGTCGTCGCGGGATCTGCCTGGCTGGTCGCGAGTCGCTTTGAAGCCACTGAAACGTGGCTTTTTACCATCGGCGTCGTCGCCTCCCTTCTGCCGATCGGAATCGCGACAACCGTTGCCCTCGCGGCGGGCTCGCTCGCTCCGGGATGGTCACTCTTCGGCGCGGGACTGGCAGGTGTGTTTAGTCTCGGCATCTGGCGGGTTTTCGGTCGGTATCGACCAGAAACGACGGAGTTCCTGGGTGCGGCCGGGGCCCTTGCCATCTTCGCACACGTCCTCGACGGCGTCTCGACGACGATCGGGGTCGATGTCCTTCACTTTGGCGAACAGACGCCACTTTCGGCGATTCTACTCGACGTCGGGGCCGCCCTCCCGACGGCGCCAGTTCTCGGGACCGGCTGGGTGTTCCTGGTCGTCAAGGCGGTTTTCGCCGTCGGGTTGGTCTGGCTCATCGAAGACCTGATCCGAGACGACCCGCCACTTGGAAACACGCTTCTCTTGGTGATCACGGCGGTGGGTCTCGGACCTGCGACGCACAACCTCATCCTCTTCGCCGTCTCGGGCCCCGCCGGGGTTTAACTCCCGGGGGACAGTGGAATGACTATGGGCCGGATCATCGCCGCCGGGCATCTCAACTGGGACGTTACCCTTCTGGTCACCCAATTGCCGGATCCGGACGGTGAGGCCCAGATTACCGAGCAGATCCGTGCCGGGGGCGGAAGCGCCGCGAACGTCGCCAGTGCACTCGCCGGCTTCGACCTCGATGCTGGTTTGACCGGGAGCGTCGGGGACGACGACCAGGGGCGCATGGTGACCCGCGAACTCGAAACGAAGGGCGTCGATGTCTCGGGTGTACTCACGGTCGAAAACGGGGAAACCACGGTCAAATACCTCATCGTGGATGCGGATGGGGAGGTGATGGTCCTGGCGAACGACGGCGTGAACGAGGCCATCGGCCCGGGAGACATCGACAGGGAAGTCCTCGCGGCGGCAGACCACGTGCACCTCACGGGTCAACGCCCCGAGACAGCCGCCAGGCTGATCGAACTCGCTCAATCTCGGGGCCTGACGGTGAGTTTCGACCCCGGTCGGCGGATCGAAGAGCGGGCTTTCGAACCGCTCCTGGACCAGGTCGACGTGCTCTTGCTCAACGAGCGGGAGGCGGAGGCGGTGTTGCCGGCAGCTCGTGGGAAGCCAGTCGAGCGGGCAGCCAGCAAAGATCGTCGTATCGTCATCAAGCGTGGCTCGGCGGGGGCCTCGGTTTACACCGGGGAAGCCGCCGTCCACCACCCGGGGTTTTCGGTCGACGTCGTGGACACCACCGGAGCAGGAGACGCGTTCGCGGCCGGATTCCTGGCCGCAACTGTC
>CAZJZA010000034.1:4709-11032 GCA_964550355.1 uncultured Halobacteriales archaeon | reverse complement strand
CGCAGAAGACTACAACATTAAAATGGCCTACGACGGGGGCGTCGGACTCTTCCGGACCGACCCGGCCAAACTCCTGCTCGCCTGGCTCCGAATCCTCGAAACTAACACCGACCGGGGCTGGGCACTCGTGCTCGAGCAGGCCGGCTATTCCATGGCTGAGATCGAGCGCGTTCTCGAAACGGGCGCGTATCCCACCGACATGGCGACCTTCCGCGACGATCTCGCCACGGTCGAGGCCGTCGCCTCGGTGACCAGGCGGGTCTTTGATCGGTATGGAATCGACGGCGAGTACGGCGACGTCATCCTCTCCACCGTCGAATCAGTCCACGACGCCACGACGCTGACCCGCGGCGATCTGATCCGCTTCATCGAGCGGGCAATCGAGACCGGGGCGACCCACGAGGTGCACACGAGTGCCGGAGCCAATGCGGTGACGGTCCAGACCATCCACGCCGCGAAGGGTCTCGAATATCCGATTGTCATCCTCGCGAATATGAACGACCGACGGTTCCCGCCCCATACCCGGGATTCGAAAACGATCCAGTTCCACGAATCGGTGGGTCTCCGTCGACGGAAGGAGTACGCCACTCACGGCGCGTATCCACACGTCTATGACAACTGGCGGGCCGACGTGATCCGCCACTGTCTCCCCGACGGCTACGACGAGGAGCGCCGGCTCCTCTACGTCGCCATCACCCGGGCGAAACACCACGTGATCTTCGCGGCGGGCGAGAAGCCAAACGCCTTTCTTCACGCGTTGCCCGTCGAAGTTGCCACTCACGCCCCGCATGTGACGCCCGAACCGCCCGGAGAACCGACCCAGACGAGACTCCCGTTTACCGTCTCGCCCCCAGACGGGCCGATCGGGCTCACACCCCACGACCTGATGGATGAGTCGGTCTTCGAAGCCGGTGGCCCCGAGGCCGAAACGGGTCCGGGTGGTGGAACGGACTTCGGGAGCCAGGTTCACGATTTTGCAGAGGCATACGCCCGGGACGAACCGATACCAGAGCCGAACGAACACGAAAAGCGGGTTATGACATTCCTCGACGGGCTCGATGGCAAACTCGAGACCGAGACGCCTGCCCGACTCCCCCTCTCTGTGAACGGCAAACGCGTCACCGTTTCGGGGACCGTCGATCTGGTCCAGGTCACGCCCGAGTCGGTCGTGATCGTCGATTACAAGACCGACTCGACCCGCCACGCCGAGGACGAGTACCGCAAACAGGTCTCGGTGTATTACCACGTCCTCGCGGCCGTCTATCCCGATCGGCCGGTGACGGCGAGTCTCTTCTTCACAGCCGAGGGGGAGCGCGTTCCGATCACCCCGCTTTCGATCGAGGACATCGAATCCCTCGTGGCAGAAGAAATCGAGGACCGGCAAACCTCCGACACTGATTCAAACTAAATTTGAAACCGCTATTGTTTTGGCACATGCCATTCAAGAATAATTTGGAATGGTTGCCACGCTCGAACTCGCCGGTGCCGTCCTTCGGGCTGGATTTGACGAGACGCTGTCCTACCTGACCCTGCACGTCATCACCTGTCTCGTTCCCGCCTTCTTTATCGCCGGCGGCATTTCCACGGTCGTCTCGGATCGGATCGTCCTCAAGTACATGGGTCCGGGGGCAAAGCGAATCCACGCCTACGGCCTCGCCTCTATTTCGGGAATCGCGCTCGCGGTCTGCAGTTGTACGATCCTCCCGATGTTCGCCGGGCTGTACAAGAAGGGCGCGGGGATCGGTCCTGCGACGGCCTTTCTTTTCTCTGGCCCCGCGATCAACGTCCTCGCGATCGTCTTTACGGCTCGCGTGCTGGGATTGCCACTCGGGACAGCCCGGGCGGTGTTCGCAATCGGGATGGCCGTGTTCATCGGGCTCGCGATGGCGATTCTCTTCGGCGAGTCCGGGGCCGAGGAGTCGACCCCGGTCGGGACCCCGATGACCGATGGCGGCTATCGGGAGGAGCGTGTCGACCGACCAGATTGGGCGACGGCGGGCTTTTTCGCGAGTTGGGTCGCCATTCTCCTCGTCGCAGCGTCCGGGCAACTCGCGCTCCAGACGAAACTCCTGGTGTTGACGCCGCTTTTCGTCGTGTTGGGGTGGCTCCTCTGGGCACACTTCACCCGCACGGAAATCACCGAGTGGCTCCAGGAGACCTGGTTTTTCATCCGCATGATCTTCCCGCTCCTGCTCTTTGGGACCTTCGTGATCGGGATCGTCGGCGCGATCGCCGCCATCGCCCAGGGGCTCCATCCCCTCGAAACGGTGTCGGCCGACGGGCAGGTCTTTGCCGCCCACAAGGTCGCGCCGGGGCTCCTCACCCAGGGCATCTTCGGGGAGACGACGCTTCTCTCTGCGGCCCTGGGCTCGGTGGTCGGCGGCATTCTCTACATGCCGACCTTGCTCGAGGTGCCGATCATCGGCTCGCTCTTTGGCTATACGTCGGGGCTCATGGCGGAGGGCCCGGCCCTCGCGTTGTTGCTCGCCGGTCCCTCGGTCTCGCTCCCGAGCATGCTGGTCATCTGGCGGACGATCGGCACGAAACGAACCCTCGGCTACCTCGGTCTGGTCGTCCTCTCGGCGACGGTCGCCGGACTACTCTGGGGGGCAATCGCGTAACAAAACCATGCACATCGAAGTAATCGGTCCGGGCTGTCCCCGGTGTAAGAAAGTCGAACGGAACGTGAATCGTGCAGTCGAAAAACTCGACGTACCGCCCGAAACCGTCTCGAAGGTCGAAGACGACATGGAGATCATCGAACGGGGAGTCATGCACACCCCTGCGGTCGCGGTCGACGGCGAGATCGTCGTCGAGGGAAGGGTTCCCGACGTAGAAACCCTCATCGACATCTTCGCTTCGACCTGAGAAACACACTCATTACGGTCGAAACCGTTCGGTGAGACAGATGGCACAGGACGAGGAGACATTCCGGGTCGAAGCCGACACGATGGCCCACCTGAAGGCCGTCGCGGAGGCGGACGTCACAGAGCCGGTGCAGATTCACAAGGCGCTTTCTGACGAACGCCGGCTGGTTATCCTCCGGCTGCTTCAGGAGTCAGAACTCTGTGTCTGTGATCTCGTCGAGATCTTCGACCTCGAGTACTCGAAACTCTCCTATCACCTCAAACAACTCCGGGAGGCGGGGTTGGTCGAAACGGACCGTGATGGGAATTACGTCACCTACGAACTTACGACCCGGGGCACAGCCGCGACCGAGAGTCTGGACCAGTTTGTTTCAAAAGACCCAGACTGAGAAGAACGCAGCCGGGCCGAGTAGGACAAAACAGGCAGAAGAGTCAGGCGACGTTGAACCCGCGGTCGAGGAGGAAATCCTCGACGCGCTCGCGGTGGTTGCCCTGGAGTTCGATCTCGCCGTCGTCGACCGTTCCCCCACAGGCCATCTTCGATTTCAAATCCGAAGAGAGCGAGTCGAGGTCGACGTCGTTGGGATCGAATCCTTCGATGACGGTGACTTCCTTCCCATAGCGGCGCTCGTCGATGCGGATCGAGATTTCCTGGGACTCTTTAGCAACGTCCTCACAGACGCAGAGTTCCTCGGGCAATCCGCACGTCGAGCAGACTTCCGACATTACGAAAGAGGATACGGAAGGGACATATTAAACACTGTCGACGGAAAAACCGACACACGTCGAACCACCGAAAGCGGGGGCGTACTGGCCGGCTTCGGGACCGACTGCAGTCCGAGTGAATGGGACGGAAACGACGCGACTTTTAAGATAACTCGCGCCGAACTGGGGTCATGGTGTGGCTCGTCGACGACCTGCTCGCGGCGCTTTCGACCTTCGGGACCGTCGCCGCGACCGACTCCATTTCGGCACTGTTGCTCGTCGTGGCCGTCCTCGTCCTCGGAGTGGTCTTCGGCGTCGTGGGTGTTCTCGGGCTGGGGGCCGTCTCGAATCTCGTCGTCGGCTGGCCTTGAGGCCATTCTCCGTTCGGATGATCTGAAACCCATTCTCCAGTTGGGTGGCTTGGAGCCCCTTCCTCGCCAGCCACGACTGTCCGGTTTCGCCCCGACTGTCCGGTGTTGCCCCGATTGCCCGGTTTCGCCCCGATCACTCGGCGTCGTATTCCCAGTCCCGTAGCGCGTCTTTGACGTAATCGCGCTCGTCGGGCCGGAACAGCCGGTCTGTCCCGCCGTGATCGCCCCACTCGAAATCGCGGATCACGATAACTGGCTTTCCACCGTCACCCTCGCCGCTCTCGAGGTTGGCGACGGCCGCGAGTTCGTCGACGACCGCCTCCACAGTCACTTGGAGTTCGGTCCCGTCCCGGTCGGTTTCGCCACGCCAGTCACGGCAGGCAGGAAGGCCGGCCCAGCCGATCGCCACCCCACGTTGGCCCAGGCGAAAGGGACGACCGGAGGTATCCGTGACGATGACTGCGGGCGAATGCGACAGCCCCTCGCGGATTCGAATGGCCGAGGCGGTGGGATCTTCGGGCAGGAGCAACAGGCCGGCACCCCCGGTGTTCGACCGGTCGATTCCGGCGTTGACCCCGACGTGGCCGAACTTCGCCACCGAGAGGAGAAAGGGACGTTCAATCAGCAACTCCGTCGATTCCTCGAGGACGGCCTGGGCGAATCGTGGGTCCTTGTCTCCTCCGGTGGCCGCCTCCAGCCGTTTGGCAATCGAGCGAGCCCGATCGCTGGGGACGAACGACGCGAGCGACCGCCCCCGATCCTCGACCTTGGAGATGACCGTGCTCGAGACGCAGACGACGTCGTCAGAGCCCAGTGCCACCCGCTCTTCGATCGCTGCGGCCAGGTCGTCCCCCGACTCGAACTCCGGCAATCCCGGGACGGCAAAGACCTCCATGATCGGGGCGTTTGCGGGCAGGGAGGAAAGGCGACCCGGTTTCGACACCCGCCCATTGGTTTCGAAACTCGGTATTGACTTTGAGACCCGACACCGGCTGTCAACTACCCCACCCTAAGCGCCTTCGGCGCTTTGAGGGTGGGGCTTGTCCATGAACTCGGCCTCGAACCCTTCCGGGTGGGCGGTAAATCCGCCACTCAGCGTCACCGTTCCAGACTTTAGGGCAAGCTGACTGTTACCCGTCCGCCGAGACGACTGTTGGCCTCGGCGGACATACCGCATACCGATGTTCTTCGCGGCGTTGTAGTCCGCGTTCGCTTCCGACTCACACTTCTGACACCGGAAGTCGTTACGAATCGGGCGATTCTCGTCTGCTGTGAAGCCACACTCGGCGCACCGCTTCGATGTGTACGCCGAACCGACTTGTTTCACCGAGACGCCAACCGCTTCGGCCTTGTACTCCACCTGTTCGTACAGCGTTCGGAACGCCCACTTGTGCCCCCACGACGCGCTGGTTCGGTCGCGGATGTGGGTTAAGTTCTCGAACGCGATTACGTCACAGTCGTAGCGGAGTGCTTCGTCTATCAGCGCGTTCGACGCCCGGTGTAGCACGTCGCGGACGTATCGAAGTTCCTTGCCACTCGACTGTTCGAGCGTCCGGTGGGCGCTTCGCGTTCCGGTCTGTTGGAGTCCGGCGCGCACCTTCTCGAACTCTTGGAGATCGTGGGTTAACTCCCGCCCGCTGAAGAAGTAGGCGGTACTGGTGACGGCGAGGTTTTCGATTCCGAGGTCAACCCCGAGGACCGTTCCGTCCTCGGCGGTGTTCCGCTCGGTGTCGTTCTTATATCGGCGGAAGCCGATATGCAAGAAGTACTCGCCGTCGCGGGCGGTGAGTGTGCTTTCCGTGACGCTCCATTCGTCCGAGTCGAGATACTGTCGCTGGTAGCCATCGTCGGCGTCGGGAAGGGCAAGCGGACACCGGACCCGACTCTCCGTCGTGGAGAGGGATACGGTGTCATCATCGAACAGCGTCAGGGTCCGAGTGTCGTACTTCACCGTCGGTGCGGTGAAGGCCGGCTTGCTGACTCTCTTGCCTTTGGCCCGGCGTTCGATACAGCTCGTGATGGCTTGGGCGGCTTGGTGGGTGGCGAGAATCGCGTGCTGACTACCGAGGTCGGTGTTTTCACGCACGTCGTCGTAGGCGAGGGGTTGCACGTCGCTTTTGGCGTTGCACTTTCCCCAGGCCATGTCGGTGGCGATTTGGCAACCACGCTTCCACTCGGTGATGGTCTGTTCAAGCAACTCGCGTTGCTCGTCTGTGACCGATATTCGCGTGATCGCCGTCCGACGCACGTAATCGTCTGCCACATATTCAATGCAATCTCGTGGCTACTTACAGATTGGTGTTTGGACCTTAAACGAACGCGCTCCTCCCCTCCCTACTCACTCGCTTCGCTCGTTCCTTGATGAAAGTGAGGAGCCGAA
>CAZJZA010000034.1:0-4699 GCA_964550355.1 uncultured Halobacteriales archaeon | reverse complement strand
CCCTAAACCGACCCCGCCCCCCCCCCCCCCCCCCGCCCGCTTCGCCCTTCCCGGGGGGAAGGCGGGGAGCCGAGGTTTCCGCTGACCATGCGAACGGCGAAGCAGTGAGCAGAAGGGGACTCCGCGCTTCCGCGAAGTTGAAATCTGGGCCGACGATTTCCACAGCCAGAGGCCAAACACAATGTGGGACCGGCCCGTAGGACACGCATGGACGAGCGGTCAGTCGTTACTGTCTTCCTGGCCAACGCTGGGGAGGTATTGCTCCTCCGGCGGAGCGAGGAGGTTGGCTCGTACTCGGGCCGCTGGGGGGCTGTTTCCGGTCACGTAGCGGAGACACCACTGGAGTCGGCCCGCGAAGAAATCCGCGAGGAGACCGGACTCGACATTGATTCAGTCTCTCTCGAACGCGAGGGCGAGCCGTTCACGGTCACCGATTCGGCCCTCGAGATCCGCTGGACGGTCCATCCGTTTCGATTCGCGACGACGACCCGCGACGTCCGCCCGAACTGGGAGACTGCGGAAATCGCGTGGGTCCCTCCGCCCGAAATCCGCGAGCGCGAAACGGTCCCTGACCTTTGGACCTCGTGGGATCGGGTCCGGCCGACGGTCGAATCCGTCGGCAAAGACACCGAAAGCGGATCGGCCACCATCTCTCGGCGAGTGCTTTCTGTGCTCCGGGACGAGGCGACGATTCTCGCCGCAGAACACGGCGAGTGGAACGACATCGCACAGATCGCGAGGGAACTCCGGGAGACCCGCAAGTCGATGGCTGTCGTTCGGGTCCGGATCGACCGGGTGATGGCCACGGCCAGATCCGAGCAAACACTGACCGCCGTCCGGGAAGCGGCCATCGCGGGGATCGATCGGGCCCTCGATGCGGATCGGGGCGCGGCCCAACAGGCAGCCGAGGAGATCGAGGGTCGAACGGTCTTTACGCTCTCCAGATCGGGAACCGTGGAGCGAGCCCTCGATCGCGGCTCACCCGAGGCGGTCCGGGTGGCCGTCTCCCGACCGGGTGGGGAAGGCCAAGATTTCGCCGCTTATCTCGCGGATCGGGGCCACGACGTAACGCTCTATGGTGACGCGAACGTCCCGCGAGCGGTCGCTGATACGGACGTCGTCCTCGTCGGCGCGGACACGGTGTTTAAGAATGGCGACGTGATCAACAAGGCCGGAACGACGACGGCCGCCCTGGCTGCCTCGCGAGCGGACGTCCCAATGCTCGTCGTGGCCGGAAGCGACAAAATCAGCCCGACGGCGGACTGGAAAAACCCGGCTGACGCTTTGGCCGCCGAGAAAGCGGACTCGGAAGCGCTCCGCCAGGTCGACCCGCCGTTCGAGCGGACGCCGGAGGATTTGATCGACGCCGTCATCACCGAGGAAGGGAAGTTGGTCGGCGCGGAAATACGGGATGTGGCCGCCCGACACGCCGATCTCGTCGGGTGGATGGAAAATCGTTAACCGGCCCGAGCCCGAAATTCGATCCGGGCGACAGTGACGAGGAGTTACCCCCTCCGAGCCCCTTGTGACGAGGCCTTCTCCCGAGTCGCCCTCTTACGTGAAAAACTGCTTGAGGTCTTCCTTTCGTTCTTTTTCGAGGTGCGAACAGACGGCTTCCTCGAGTGCCGTGATCCGCCCCTGTTTCGCCGAGATCGGGGCGATGACGTCCTGCCACTGGGTCCACGGAGGCATGAGACCCAGCCGATCCGCGATCTCGTCGAGGCGCTCGTCCCTCTCCTCGACCTTGTCGATCTTGTTCACGGCGACGACCGGCTGGATGCCGAATTCCTCGAGGAGCGAGAAAAACTCGACGTCGTGTGGGATGTCCCCGGCCGCTGCGTGCCGGTCGATGATGTCCACGGCGGCTTTTCCGTCGAGCACGAGGATTCCGACGAGGATCTGGTCGGCATAGGTCTCGAGGTACCGAACCACGTCGGTCTTGATCCGTTCGCGAGTTTCCTCCGGCACGCCGGACATGAATCCAAACCCAGGGAGATCGGTGATCATGAAGTCCTCACTGGCCCAGTCGTAGTGATTGGGCGAGCGGGTGACTCCGGGGCTTCGACCGGTGTCGAAGGAGTGCCCGGTGAGTTCCCGCATGAGCGTGGATTTCCCGACGTTGGATCGGCCCACGAGAACCACCTCTCTCGACCGGTCCGGTCGCGACTCGAACATACACCTCGTTCCCGCTCCGGCGATATACGGGTTGTGTCCCGGTGTGGGCTGTCCTCGTCTCGTTCCCGCCTGAACGCTTATGCCCCCGACCGCCGAATTTGGGGGCGTGCGGCTGGTTCAAGTCACGGTACCGACTGGCAAACGGCAGGCGGTCCTCGAGACACTCGACTCCCTCGACGTCGACTACGTCCTCACAGACGAGTCGAGCAAACGGGACGTCGCGGCGGTGGTTTCCTTTCCGTTACCGACTGAGGCGGTCGAGGACGTGCTCTCTGCGCTCCGTGACGTCGGTATCGACGAGGAGTCGACCAAAATCGTCATCGAGGCCCAGACGATCATCTCCCGCAAGTTCGACGCCCTCAGAGACCAGTACGAGGAGGAGACGAAGGAAGACCCGGCCAAAATCGCCCGGGAGGAACTGGTCGCGGCGGTCGACGATCTCGCCCCGGACATCTCGAATTACGTGGTTTTGTCGATCATCAGTGCGGTCGTCGCGACGGCCGGCATCCTGCTCGACTCCCCGGCCGTCGTCGTCGGGTCGATGGTGATTGCGCCGCTCATCGGCCCGGCGATGGCCACCAGCGTCGGATCGGTGGTCGCCGATCAGGATTTGTTCGTCCGTGGGGTCACCCGACAGGCCATCGGTCTCGGGGTCGCGATCCCCGCGGCAGCCGCGTTCGCGCTGTTCGCCAGGGCGGTCAATCTCGTTCCGCCGGGCATCGATCTGCTCGCGATCGAGCAGGTAAGCGGTCGTCTCTCGCCCGATTTCCTCTCGCTGGCGGTTGCGCTCGGGGCCGGAGTCGCCGGCGCGTTGAGCCTTTCGACCGGGGTTTCGACGGCCCTGGTCGGGGTCATGATCGCCGCGGCACTGATCCCACCGATTGCCGTCGTGGGGATCGGGATTGCCTGGTCGATGCCCCAGGCCGTCGTCGGGGCGTCGGTACTCGTGCTCGTGAACGTTCTGTCGATCAATCTCGCGGCGCTCCTCGTCCTTCGATATGAGGGCTACCAGCCCGAGGACTGGCTCAGACTCACCGAGGCCCGGAGTGACACGATCAAGCGGATCGCCGTCCTCGCAGGGGCGATCGTCGTTCTTTCGGTATTCCTCGGGGCGACGACCTACGCTACTTACCAAACGGCGACCATCGAGGACCAGGCCCAGACAACCGTCGAGGGCACGCTCGCCGAGTACGGCGACGCCGACCTCCTCGCTGTGGAATTCGAGTATCGCCAGACGATGCTCTATCGTGACGTCGACCGCGTCGTCGTCACTGTCGGGATCGAATCAGGTGTCAGTACGCCCGTCGATCTCGCAGCGACTCTCGAGAATCGACTCGCCGGGCGGACAGGCGAGTCCGTGGACGTGGAAGTCCGCTATCTCACCGTGGACGCGAACGATTGAGCCGGCTCGCTTCCGATAGACAGTGATCGAGCCGGCTCGCCTTCGATAGACCGCGATCGAGCCGGGTTACTTCTCGAAGGGAAGTTCGATGTCCGCGTCGAGGGTCTCGATGGCCGCGTCGAGAAGGGTTTCAGGCGTGTCGCCCACGACTTCGGTTTCGGTTTCCGAGGGTATCGTCATGTAGTAATCCGCCTCGATATCCCTGGAGAGATCGGCTTTGTTACAGACCACGAGCATCGGGACTTCGAGGGTCGACCCGATGTCCGCTTTCAGCGCCCGCTGGTCTGCCAGTTCGTAGCCACACGTCTCACTCGGGTCGAAGAAATAGAGCACCAGGTCGGCGACATGGGCGAGTGCACTCGTCGCCTGGGATTCGATTTCGTTTCGCTCCGATTCGGGCCGATCCAGTAGTCCCGGCGTATCCACGATCTGATAGGTGATGTGATCGCGCTCGACGTGGCCGACGTTAATCCCCGTGGTCGTAAACGGGTATGCGGCCGTCTCGTTGTGGGCGCGGGTGACGGTGTTGACGAAGGCCGTCTTCCCGACGTTTGGATAGCCGGCGACGGCGATCGTGGGCACGTCCGGGTCGATATCGGGGAGGGTTTTGAGCACGTCTCGCGCCTCGCCGATGGCCTCCAGGTCGTCGGCCACCTCGTTCAGGACCGAGCCCATCCGGGCAAAGCCCTGTTTGCGGATCTTTCGCGCCGCGTCGGCGTCCCCTTTCGGGAGTCGGCCGATGTACTCTCGGCCGAGTTCGTGGGTCTTCCGGCCGGCCCAGGAGACTTCTGAAAGGTGCTGACGGAGGTCATCGACCCCGACGAGGGCGTCGCTCAGTTCGAAATAGAAGGGATCGACGGTGTCGAAATCGGGCCAGTCACGGACGACGTACTGGAGATTGTCGCTGAGCACGTTCGAGGCCGTCTGGAGCATCGACTGCTGGGCCTCGACACCGTGTTTGGACCGGCCAGCGCGGGCCGCCCGGGAGAACGCCGTGTCGAGGAGCTCCGGGGCGGTGGGCGTGGTCTGGAGGTCCTCGAAAATCATGTGCGTCGGTAGTTCGCGGGTACGTAAAAGGCCGTTTATCGGCGCCGGGCGCCGCCTCGACTGTTTTCACTCGCC
>CAZJZA010000033.1:0-11120 GCA_964550355.1 uncultured Halobacteriales archaeon | reverse complement strand
GACGGGGAGTACCGCCTACAACCTGAGCGAAGGGGGCCCCCTGGTCCATCCCCGAATCGACGGCTTCGTCGTGACGCCGATGGCCGGCAGGGAGGCGATGCCGCCCCTGATGGTGCCCGAGGACGCCGAAATCGAAATCGAGATCGCGGGTGCCGAGACGGCGATTGTCTCGAGTGACGGCTCCGAGCACCGGGAACTTTCCCCACCGACGACGGTCGTCGTTTCGGCGGCTGAACCGGCGAAAGTGGCCGGTCCGGGCGCGGCTTTTTTTGAGGCTCTCGGGAAACTCGAGTGATTGGAGAGCCATCGACCGCAATGGAAAGCGTAAACGTGGGGACTCCCCAAGCGGGGCAGTATGAGTCACGAGCTGCCGGACGTACAGGCGTCCGAGCCGGACGTAACCGTGGGACTCGAACGGGTCGGAGTCACCGGCGTCGAAAAACTCGTCAAGATCGGCCGCACCAGTGGCCGACCGCTCGTGTTGATGGCCGAGTTCGAGGTCTTCGTCGATCTGCCCCGTAAACGAAAGGGACTGGACATGTCCCGGAACATGGAGGTCATCGACGAGACCCTCGAAGACGCGGTGAGCGAGCCCATCTACCGAGTCGAAGAGATGTGTGGCGAGGTCGCCGAACGCCTCCTCCAGAAACACGAGTACACCACGAAGGCAATGGTGAAAATGGAGGCCGAGTACATGATCCGAGACGAGACGCCCGCGACGGAACGCCCAACCCAGGGTCGGGTCGACTTCCTCGCAAGTGCCACGGCCACTGAGGGCGAGGAAACCCGGGAGGAGATCGGTGCCAGAGTCGACGGGATGACCGTCTGTCCGTGTTCACAGGGGATGATGGAAGAGCGCGCCCGCGACAAACTCGAGGACCTCTCGGTGGACCCGCACGCTGTCGACGAGTTCCTCGCAGAGGTTCCCCAGGCGGGACACTCCCAACGTGGCCACGCGACCCTGAGAGTCAAGGCCCCCGGCGACCCCGAAGTCGACTTCCGGGACCTGGTCGACATCGCGCGGGACGCGATGAGCGCCCGCATTTACAACATGGCGAAGCGGCCGGACGAGGACCACATGACCTACCAGGCCCACGCCCACGCCCGATTCGTCGAGGATTGTGTCCGCTCGATGGCCGAGCAAGTGGTCGATACCTGTGATGCCGTCGACGACGACGCCATCATCACGATGAAACAGGAAAACGAGGAGTCGATTCACCAGCACGACGCCCACGCAGAGCGGGTCGCCACCATGGCCGACCTCCGCGGTGAAGTCAACGGACAGTAGTCCAGCCGACCGAGCGCCGGCCGTGGCCGAAGGGTTATACGCCACAGGACGCTACGAGAAGCCATGTTGCGATGGCTGCTGATCGGGC
Source organism: uncultured Halobacteriales archaeon (assembly GCA_964550355.1). Classification (GTDB taxonomy): domain Archaea; phylum Halobacteriota; class Halobacteria; order Halobacteriales; family Halobacteriaceae; genus Halodesulfurarchaeum. The sequence goes on along the minus strand of CAZJZA010000033.1, from coordinate 9,744 downwards.
TGTTGCTCATCCCACTTGCCGACATCGCACTCCTGCTGGTCGTCGCCGGCTCGATCGGGTGGGTACCGACGGTCGCGCTGGTCGTGCTGACGGCCCTCCTGGGGATGCTCTTTGTCCGGGCCGAAGGGCGACACACCCTCCGGCGGATCCAGCAATCCCTTGCTCGGGGTGACCTTCCCACCAATCAGGTCGTCGACGGCGGTCTTCTCATTGCGGCTGGAGCGTTTCTTCTCACGCCGGGTTTAGTCACCGACGCCGTCGGGTTTCTGCTTGCGTTCCCGATCACCCGCGTCCCGATTCGGCTCTTGCACAAACGGTATGTCATTACGCCGGCGATCGACCGGCAGACTGGCGGATTCGCGACAGGACGAATTTACATGGGCGGCTTCCCCGAAGACGACGGACTAGGTGGCGGTCCGGCGGGACCCGGACCCCGTTCACCGGGGCCAGGTCCGGACGGCGGTGACAGGGGGTCCGACGAGGGGAATACCGTCGATCTCGATCCCGAGGAGTACGACGTTTCGGTCGACGACGAGCGGGAGTAAATGCCGGAATGCGGGGGGATCGACGCCTCGTCGGCCATCGAAAGGAAACCCTTTTACTTGCCAGCGGGCAATCCGCAGTTGGCAGGGCCAGTAGCTCAATCAGGTAGAGCGCCACTCTGATAAGGTGGAAGTTTGCGGTTCAAATCCGCACTGGCCCATTTTCAAAAACTCACACCGTGAAGCGACCAGCTTGCTGTGTCGCTTCGCGTGTGATCGGACGGAAATGGCCACGCGGATTTGAGCCACGCGAGACGAGCGGTGCGAGACACTCGCTCGCGAGTGTCTCGGGAATGTGAGCGGTGGAACCGCGAGTCTCGCCATCGGGTTCAAATCCGCACTGGCCCATCTCCCACCTTTTACTGCGCCACACTCCCCCGGGGTCGCTCCGTCTGCTCACGGCGCTTCGCTCCGCGAACGCCCCGTTCGCACGGCCAGCGAGACCGTCGGTCTCGCTCGGCTTACAAAATCTGGACCAAAAGCCGTCCTCACCCTCATTGAGGGTTCGTCGGCACGAGACGCTCCGATAGGGTCTCGGAGGGAAAACTACGAAATCCGCCAAACGACTATTCGAAAAGATTCACCTGCCAGTCACACGAACGAGACGTATGCTCTCCGCGAGACGAATCGACGCCGTCGCCCTCGGATTAGCGGCGATTCCGGTCGCCACGGCCGTCCTGCTCTGGCCCGAACTGCCCGCGGAGATGGCGATTCACTGGGGTCCCGAAGGACCAGACACGTTCGTCAGCAAATCCCTGGCCACCGTCGGGGTGTTCGCCTTCACAGTCGGGACGATCGCCTTCGTCCGACTCGCGCCGGACTCGCTCACGAGCACGCCCGGCGGCGAAGACGTCTCGGTGCTCTTCCTCGGTCTCGTGGTCGGGTGGGTCGAGGGGATAATCGTCGTCTGGAACCTCGGCCTGCGATTCTCGGTCGAGTTCGCTCTCCTCCCGATTCTCGTTCTAACGGTGGGACTTCTCGCATACGCATTCTGGTGGTAGTGAGAGCCACACATACCTCGCGAACGACACCTAGATACGTCCGCCACACCCAGCCATACGCATGGAGGTGGCGCTCGTCATCCTCGACGGTTGGGGACTTGGCGACCACGTCCATTTGAATGCGGCCGAAGCCGCAACGACTCCCACGTTCGACCGCTATTGGGACAGGGGCGCGACCGGAACCCTCCGAACCAATGGCCCGACAGTCGGGCTTCCGGAGGGCCGAATGGGAAACAGCGAGGTGGGACATCTCACCATCGGGGCCGGCCGGCCGCTCGATCAACCCGCCCTGCGCATCGACCGGCAGATCGAGGCGGGGAAATTCTGCGACAACGCAGCCCTCGAATCCGTGTTCGAGGCAGCCGAGGAGCGAGACGGGCGCGTGCATCTTCTTGGGCTCGTCAGTGATGGAGGAGTCCACGCCGACGTCGCCCACATCAAAGCGCTCATCGAATGTGCCACAGAGCGCGGACTGGAGGCGGTCACGCACGCGTTCATGGACGGCCGGGACACCGATCCAACCGCTGGCCTGGAGTTCATCGAGGGACTGGAAGCCGTCGCCGACCGGATCGGGACGGGGTCGGTCGCGACCGTCTCGGGGCGGTACTATGCAATGGACCGGGACACCAACTGGGAGCGAACCCAGCAAGTGTACGATGCAGTCGTCAATCGGGAGGCGAAACACCAGGCGGAGTCGGCACGCGCCGCGGTCGAGCAGTCGTATGAGCGAGGCGACACCGACGAGTTCATCGACCCGACCCTGATCGAGGGAGAGCCGGCGCTCGAAGACGGCGATGGCGTCGTGTTTTGTAACTTCCGGGCGGATCGGGCGCGCCAGCTGACACGAATGCTCGCGAACATCGAGCCAACCTGGCCCGAGGAAACCGACCCGCCGGAGATCGCCCTCGCGACGATGACCGAATACGACCGGACCTTCGACCTGCCGGTAATCGTCGAGCCGAACGAACCCACGACGACTCTCGGCTCGGTGCTCGAACGCGAGGGACACTCCCAGCTCCGGATCGCCGAATCCGAGAAGTATCCCCACGTCACCTACTTCCTCAATGGCGGCCGCGAGATCGAGTTCGAGGGGGAGATTCGCGAGATCGTGGCCAGTCCGGATGTCCCGACCTACGACGAAAAACCGGAGATGAGCGCTGTCGGCGTCACCGACGTCGCCATCGAAATCATCGAGGACCGCGATCCCGACGTCCTGGTGCTCAATTACGCCAACCCGGACATGGTAGGCCACACCGGGGACTTCGAGGCGGCGATCCAGGCAGTGGAGACCGTCGACGCCGAACTCGGCCGGTTGGGGGCGGCCATCCACGACGCGAGCGGACACTTGCTCGTGACCGCCGATCACGGAAATGCCGAAGACATGGGCACGCCCGAGCGCCCCCACACCGCCCACACATTCAACCCCGTCCCGTTCATCTCCCTTGGCCCAAACGGGGAGAATGGGCAGATCCGTAACGGAGGAACGCTCGCGGACATCACCCCGACGATCCTCTCATTGTTGGAGATCGACAAACCCGAGTCGATGACCGGTCGCTCGTTGCTTTAGAAGTGACCCGTCAAACGGACTCGGGCTCGTAGACGATTTTGCCATCGACGACGGTCATCTCGACGGTCACCTCGGAGAGCGGCATCTCCCACGGCGAGCCCGAAAGGACGACGAAATCAGCCGATGAGCCGACTTCGAGAGTGCCGGTCCGATTCTCGGTTTCCGACGAATCGGCTGGGGCCCAGGTGGCCGCCCGGACAGCCTCCGTCATGGCAAGTCGCCGTTCGGGCCCGGCACTGCTGGCTCGCTCGATGTCCCGAAGCAGGTTCATCTGAAAGCCGTTGCTCCCGAACCCGACCGGGATTCCCGCGGCCACGAGTCGACCGAATTGTGGCCCTTGGGATTGGCCTCCTCCGTTTTCTGCTGTTTCCGGGTCGCCTGACCCAGTTACGGGACCGGGGCGGCCAATTACCGTGGCCCCGAGGTCGGCAAGTGCCTGGACGTGGTCCTCGGTTACCTCCCCGTCGAGCCAGATCCGCATTCGATTGCCATCCGGCCCGTCGATCGCGGAGAGAAGGGGTTCCAGCGCGGCCGCATCGTCGGCCGTGGCACTGACGCGAAGGCCCGTCTCGGTTGCCCGCTCGACGAGGTCCCGCACGGTCGTCGCGGGCCGTTCGCTGGCGTCGATTCCAACCGATTCGATCCGCAGCGGTTCAGTCCCGACGCCCGAAACGAGCCCGAGCGTTCGCGCGGCATCGAGCGGAGCCGGGCTTTCGTCTGACCCAGGTTCCCCACGGTAGTTCAGGCGCGCCCGGATCGGCAGTTCCTCCGCCAGCGCGAGTTCGTGATAGGCCCTGGCGGTCTCGGGATGGCGAACCTCTTCGTAGACGGTCGTGATGCCCTGTTCGAGTGCATAGTCGAAGGCCGCGGTCAGGTACTCCCGGGCCTGCTCGACGCTTTTCGGTGTGACCCCTGCCCCCTCGGACTCGACCCCTTGGAGACGCCGTCCGACCCTGTGGAGACGGGCATAACCGTCGACGAACCCGGGGATGACGGTGCGACCGTCAAGGTCGACGTGCCGGGTCTTGATTCCCCCCAGGAACTCGACTTCGTAGGTGTCCGCGACGCGGCAGACAGCGCCATCGCGGACGGCGAGGACCCCCGCGGTCCGGTCGGGACGGGAGGAGGTGTGGACCTCGCCATCGACGAAGATCACGTCGGCGGGGGAAGCCATATCCCAAGAGACGGCCCGGAGGCCAAAACGGTTGGTCTTCCCCGGCTCAGCGTCGACGGTCGCCCACCCGAGCGGTCTGGACTCAAAGCCGGCGATACCCCGAGGGCCCCTGGACGATCGTTCCCTCGCGGGCGAGTTTTTCGAGGGCCGTGCGGATGCGCTCGGCTGGAATTCCCCGGTCACTGGCGTAGTCGACAACCGCCTGCTCGGTCGGTTCTTCGAGGGTGTCGATTGCGTCGAGGATCCGGTCGCGACGGCTCATCGATCCTGCGGACTTCGGTTCTCCCGCCGCCGCGATCACCTCCGGATCGAGCCCGTGTTCGGTGAGGTACTCCGCGTCGTCGACGCCGACCGAGTCAATAATCTCGGCCATTTCCCCGATCGAGTCCAGCCTCTCGTAGGCGTCTTCGCGGTCCTGTGCCGAGGCGAGCATCGCCGCCCGTACCTCCCGGGCCTCCTCCCGGGCCTCGGTCCTGACGAACTGTTTGAGGCGGTCGAACTGGTGACGGGTCCCACAGCGGGGGCAACTGGTCGTCTCGGGGCGCCCGTCGACGATCCAGAGGGCCTGGCAGTTCGAGCACCCCACAACCGCGTACATGCACGAAACTGGCCCCTGCTCGTAGTTAAACATCGAGGTGCGACGGAGCTGATGAAGCTTGCGAGGTGCTCAATCCTCACCGATCCGGTCGAGGAAGGTGTCAAAGGCCCCGCTTTCCGGGTGAACGTGCGCGTAGGTGCCCACCGTGTCGTATTCGGTCAGTCCGTCCCGACCGTCGGCCATGCCATCGCCGCGAACCATCGAAAAGGCAAGTTTCGCGTCGCCATCGAGGGCTGCCGACGAATAGTGGAACTCGTGGCCTCGGAGTCGGTCGCCGCGGGCCGCGGTGACCGTCCGCCGGTCGGCCTCGAGTTCGACGTGGTCGAGTGCCTGATAGCGGTCGGTCATTTCGATGTCGGCCGGCAGCACGCCAGCCATCTCGTAGCGCTCTCCCTCGGTGGTAACGAGCGATTTCGAGAGGGCCATCAGGCCGCCGCACTCGCCGAAGACCGGCGTCCCGTTCTCGGCCCGGGAGCGAATCTCGTCGAGGGTCGAACTCACCTCGAGTTCGGCCGCGAACCGCTCCGGGTACCCCCCAGGGAGGTAGATCCCGTCGCAGTCTGGCACTGGGTCGCCTGCCACCGGCGAGAAGGTCTCGACTGCCGCCCCGGCCTCGAGACGCTCCAACGTGGCCGGGTAGACGAACGAAAACGCCGGGTCGCGGGCGACCGCGACACACGCCCCAGTTTCGGGCGGTTTTGGCTCCCGGGGCGCGGCCACCGGTTCCCGTGCCACATCGAGCAATCGATCGGTGCTGACGTGATCCGCCGCATCCTGCAATGCAACGCGTGGGAGCGGTGCCTCCTCGCCCATGTGCAAGCCGAGATGTCGGTCGGGGACTTCAAGGTCCGCTGACGGGGGAACACGGCCGAAGTAGGTTAGGCCGTCGGGGAGCGCGTCCCTGATCCCGCGCTCGTGTCGTCCGCCGTGAGCGCGTTGGGCGAAAATCCCGGCGACGTCGATATCCCGTCCGGCCTGTTCGGCGTAGCGCTCGAATCCGAGCGCGGTCGCGGCCACGCTCTCCATACCTGCCTTGGCGTCGACGACGAGCACCACCGGCAAATCGAGGGTTTCGGCGACCAGGGCAGTACTCGATGCGTCCCCATCGTAGAGGCCCATTACGCCCTCGACGACCGCAATGTCCCCCGTACCGCGGGCGTAATTCCGCCGAAGGCCGTAGGGCCCCTGCATCCAGACATCCAGCGTCCGGGAGGGCGTCCCCGCGACTGCTTCGTGATGGCTCGGATCGATGAAGTCCGGGCCCGCCTTGGCGGGTTGTACGGACTGCCCAGCATCCTGCAGGGCCGTCATGACGACCAGTGAGGCAACCGTCTTACCCACCCCGGAGGCGGTCCCGGCAAGAACAAACCCCTTCATGGGCGATGGGATTCCACAAGCGTCTTTGCTTTTTCCAAGTCGTCCGCGTCCAGCGCCGACCGGATCCGCTTGTCCGCTACCACGTTCCACAGGAACTCCCGCCGGGCCGTCTCTGATAGGTCCGAGATGTCCCGTCTCAGTTTCGACTGCAACTCGATCATGGGATCCACAGCCTCGATCTCGGGTTCGAGTCGTCGTCTGAGATATTTGCTCACGGCTGGACTGGCCCCACCGGTGGAAATGCCGATGGTCACGTGCTCGCCCGAAACGACGCTCGGGGTGACCGTTTCTCCGACCTCGTCGACACGATTCACGAGTGTGTTGGACGCTTTTGCGCGATCGGCGATTCGATCGTTGAGTGTAGAATCGTCCGTCGCCGGGATGACCAGAAACGCATCGATGGCGTAGTGAGCGACACGGTCTAAATTGACATCCTCCTCGAGACGCGTACAATCGATTTCGGAAAACCGATCCACAAAGTTCCGGGAGACGACAAAGACCTCCGCTTCGGTCGCGAAAAGCGACGCCTTCCGGGCGGCGACCGGGCCACCCCCGAAGATGACGACGCGCTTCCCGTGAAAGTCGTGAAAGAGCGGGATCATGTCCCCTCGGGCGATTTGGAGGTTCGGTCTGGCGATCCTGCAGGTTCATCAGAGGATTCGGAAGTTCCGTCGGGAGATCTGGGAGTTCCATCAGAGGATTTAGCAGTTCCGTTGGGCGATCTGGGAGTGCCGTCGGCCCAGTCGACGTCCGGAACCCGTTCGCGCATGGAAACAACTTCGCCGATGACGGTCGTCGCCGGCGGTTCGATGTTGGCTTCATCGGCCCGGTCGAGGATGGTGCCGAGCGTCCCGGTGACGGTCTGTTGCTGGTCCCAGGTGACTTTCTCGATCATGGCCATCGGCACACTGTCGGGAACGCCTCGCGCCCGAAGCCGGGAGACGTAATCCGGGAGACGTTTGACGCCCATCAGAACAATGAGGGTTTCCCCACCCGAAACCCGTTCGGCTAGGGCATCCCAGTCGACGTTACTTTCGGATTTCTCCGCGGCCTCGTGCCCGGTCATGACGGTAAAACTCGAGGAGATGTCCCGGTGAGTGACCGGAATACCGGCCAGTTCCGGGGCCGCGACCACGCTCGTGATCCCGGGGACCACCCGAAACGGCACGTCGTGTCGGGCGAGGTATTCGGCCTCCTCGCCGCCCCGACCGAACACCACGGGATCACCACCCTTCAGCCGAACGACCGACTCACCCTGTTCGGCTCGGGCGACCATCAGGTCGTGAATGGCTGCCTGGGTGGTCCTGGGGTCGGTCCGTTTGCCGACGTCGATGCACTCGACCCCCGAAAGCGAGTGGATGATCGCCGCACTCGTCAGCGAGTCGTAGAGCACGACGTCTGCAGTCCCCAGCAACCGCCAGGCTCGAACCGTCAACAGCCCCGGATCGCCCGGTCCTGCGCCAACGAGTGCAATCGAGCCCGATTGGCTGGCCCACAATTCCCTCCTCCCCTCTTTGGCACCCGTCGTGGCGAGTCCACCGACATCCCCCGAGAGAGTTCCCTGGGCGGCGAACTGGCCGTTTAGCCGCGTCATCGCTCGGCCGACCGGCGGGTCCGGCATGTCCCCGCTGATATCCCCGGTCGGGGTGTGTGGTAACTCACCCGTTCCGTCCCCAGTCGCCCGGTCTCCCCCCACGGACGGCAAGGAGTCCGCCTCGAACACCGTCATTTCCTGTGAGTCCCCCATCCTTACTCGACACTCCGGGGCCACCCCTATTAAATCTAATTTTGTTTATCGCAATCATAATTGTTTTCATGGGGGACCGAGAAGGCTCAGCCAACTCATGCACATCGCAGAGGGATTCTTGCCGCCGGTCTGGGCAGCGGTCTGGACCGCCTTCGCGCTCCCCTTCGTCGCTTACGGCACGTATCGGGTAGCGAAGTTCGCCCGTGAATCGCCGGAGCGGATGGCAATGCTGGCACTGGCCGGAGCCTTCATGTTCGTGCTCTCGGCGCTCAAACTCCCGTCGGTCACGGGCAGCACCTCGCATCCGACCGGGACGGGTATCGCCATCGTGCTTTTCGGCCCGGGTGTCACGGCCGTCCTCTCGACCATCGTCCTGATCTACCAGGCGCTGTTGCTCGCCCACGGCGGGATAACCACGCTCGGGGCCAACGTGGCCTCGATGGGCATCATCGGTCCGATGATTGGGTGGCTGGGATACCGGGCCGTTCGGGACCGTTCGGGGGTCGTCACCGGCACGTTCGTGGCCACGGTCATGGCCGACTGGACCACCTATCTCGTCACGTCGGCTCAACTCGGGGCGGCGTTTCCAGCCGGCGGCGGCATCGAGGGGATGCTCGCGGCGACCGGGAACTTCGCCGCCATCTTCGCGGTGACCCAGCTCCCGATCGGAGTCGTCGAGGGTGTGATCGCCGCGGCGATGGTCAAACAACTCATCGCAGTCAAACCCGCCGTCGAGGCGAAACTGGGGGTCGCGACATGAACCGGCTCGGTGTGCTCGCCGGTGGCCTGATCCTGCTTCTCCTGCTCGTCCCAGTGATCGCCCCCGGACTGGGAGCGTGGGGCGGGGCTGACGGGGCCGGAATGGCCGCGGTGACCGAACAGAACCCCGAATACGAGTCCTGGTTCGATCCGATCTGGACCCCACCCTCCGGCGAGATCGAATCGGTTCTCTTCAGCCTCCAGGCGGCCATCGGAGGCGGCGTGATCGGCTACTTCCTCAACGCCGACCCTCAAAACTGAGATGCACGAGACACTCGAGGGAGTCCAACAATCAGCCACACCGGCGGTCCAGGGACCGTTACAGGTCTATTTCGTACTCGTTGCGCTCGTGTTGACAGTCACAGCACCCTCCCGTTTCGCCCAGCTGACGGCAGCCGTCGTTTTTCTGAGCCTGGCAATCGACGCCGTGGGAGTTCGACCGCTCAGGTGGCTCTCGATACCGGTTCTCTTTCTCGGTCCGGGGCTCGTAGTCATCCTCTTGACAACCCCCGGACAGGCACTTTTCTCCCTGGGACCCCTCTCGATAACCGACGGTGGGGTCGAGACGGCCCTCGACACCCTTTCTCGGTCGGTGGCTTCACTCCTCGTCCTGGGATTTCTGATCGCCTCGACTCCAGTTTCGACGGTGATCACCACGCTCCGACGAGCGGGGCTTCCAGACGTACTGGTCGAGTTGCTCCTCTACGTTTACCGGGCGATTGCCATCGTCTTCACCGAGGCCGAACGGATGCGGACTGCTGCAACGGCCCGGGTGGGCTATTACAACCGTCGAGCCACCATCCGTACGACGAAACTCCTCGCGGCGACGCTGTTTCTCAGAACCATCGATCGCGTCGAACACTTCGACGAGGCGATGCGGGCCCGTGGCTATGCCGGAGAGGCTCCCGCGGCTTCCCGGGTCGAGAGCCACCATCCGTACGACGAAACTCCTCGCGGCGACGCTGTTTCTCAGAACCAT
>CAZJZA010000032.1:0-11144 GCA_964550355.1 uncultured Halobacteriales archaeon | reverse complement strand
CGAATAGGTCTCGACGTCTTCGGCAGTCGTCGTCTCCTCCTCGGTCGTCTCCTCGCCGGCCGAGTAGGAATCCGCAGCGTCTCGCTGGCCGGTTTCGATGGAGAAATCCTGCAGCGGGGAAGCGACACAGGGGAGCACGAACCCGCCAGCGATCTGCTCGTCGTCCAGGTATTCGGCCCCCGAGTGCTCCACGTATTCCGTTCCCTCCCCTGGCACTTTCGACGTGCAGACTCCACAGATCCCCCGCCGGCACTGGTAGGGCGGATCCAACCCCTCCTCGAGGGCGACGTCGAGGAGGATTTCGTTGCTCGCGACTTCGGTGGTCGCGCCCTGGACGGTCCACTCGATGTCGAAGATTTCTGTCTCGCCCGTCGTCGTCTGTTCGCCCCCCTCGGTCGTCGGGACGGGGGTTGGGTCGTCGGCCCGAGGCCCGGTCTCGTCGTGTTCACCGAGGAGGCCGAGACAGCCGGCACTCGAAAGAAGCCCCGCACTGCCGAGGGCAGCTAACAGATTGCGTCGGTTGACGCGTGTTTCACAGTGGGTTGCCTGCTCCCTCTCGGAATCAGATCCGTCTGCACGTGATCGTGTGTCATCTTCGGAACGCAGTTGCTCCGCCATGTCTGTACCCAGTGTGTCGATCCGCTTGCTGGTTCGGTTTGAATATGTAGGCTATTAAGCCGAGCCGAATTTCGGACATCGATCGGAAGAACCCAAAGAGAGGATTACTCGAGATCCCGAAAGGCCGATTCGAAGTCCTCCTCGGTTTGCAGGACGTCTTCGACCTCGCCTTCGAGCGCATCGATATCGCCGACGAGTTCGTCGTACTCGTCGCTCGCTTCGAGCTCCGAGGCCGGCTTTGATGACTGCAGGGCGGCCTTCTTCGAGACGAGCGCGTAATACTCCTGCATGGCCGAATCGTACTCCTTTCGGTCGAGGAGCGACTCGATTGCCGATTCGAGGCCTTCCCGGTCGATGGGTTTGGTCAGATAATCGTCAAAACCCATCTCGATAACGTCGAAATCCGGATCGACGGCCGTCACCATCGCGACGCGACAGTCGTATCCTGCCTCGCGGATCGCTTCGAGGACCTCGTCGCCGGAGAGCCCCGGCATCCGTCGGTCGAGGAGCACGACGTCGACGGACTCATCGAGTTCTTCGAGTGCCTCCTCGCCGCTGTTCGCCATCCGTACGGTGTATTCCGCCTCCAGCCAGACGCCGAACAGTTCGGTGATGTTCACCTCGTCGTCGACGATGAGGACGGTCGGATCATCGGTCATTGTAATCCCTCCGGTACCCGCGGAACCGGGACTCGGTTCCGTAACTGTGTCCCCTGTCGGGCCATTCTGCCGCCCAGCGGGCGGACTGTGGGGCCCGACCGGCCTCGATCGGTCGGGGTGTGTTCCCAGCGGGTCATTGCCATCTGGATACCCCTTTCTTTGTGGAGGGGTATAAAAAAGGCACCGGGTACCTGTGGTAGACTCAAAACATCGGCCCGAAACCCGACCGCCAGGACCGATATCGCCAAGCCTTATACCGACAGGGCCGTCCACAGCACCTATGGACGACGAACACGGGGGCAGTGCCCGCGCCCACACGGTCCGACTCGAACTCGTCGACGAGCCGGGCGAACTCCTGCGAGCCCTCGAACCGATCGCCGAGCACGGCGGCAACCTGCTCAGTATTTTCCACGAGCGGGGGTCGGTCACGCCGCGGGGCCGGATTCCGGTCGAGATCGATCTGGAATGTCCCCCCAGTCGGCTCGAACAAATTACGAGCGCGTTACGCGATGACGGGATCAACGTCATCCGTGCCGGAACCGAGACCTACGGCGAGGAGGTGTCGGTCCTCCTGGCCGGTCCGCGATTGGAGGAGGATCTCTCAGCAACAATCGAGCGGATCGAAACGGAGACACCGGGCTCGGTAATCGACCTTTCGCTGTCCGGAGCGACGGATCGGGCAGAGGTATCGAGTGGCCGGTTCCGACTCGCGATCGAATCGGGCAGGGCCGCAGAAACGCTCGATGCGGTTCGCGACGTCGCCACGAAGATGGATCTCCGATTTGTCGAACCACTCGTGGAGGATTCCCGATGAAACTCGCCGTCATGGGCGCGGGAGCCGTCGGCCAGTCCGTTGCCCAACTCGCGTCGGAATACGGTCATACGATCACGGCCATCGCCGATTCGAACGGGGCCGTCTGGGATCCAGCGGGAATCGACGTGAATGCTGCCCTCACGCAAAAGCGGAAGTCGGGTTCGGTCGGCAACGAAGCGCCCGGGGAGTTGCTCGACGCGGAGTACGACGTCCTCGTCGAAGCGACCCCGACGACTCTCGTCGACGCGGAGCCGGGCTTCACTCACGTGACGGGCGCGCTCTCTCGCGACCGGCACGTCGTACTCGCGAACAAGGGGCCGATGGCAGAGCGGTACGACGAGGTGATGGCTGGGGCGGCTGACAGTGCCGGATCGGTCCGCTTCGAGGCGACCGTCGGCGGCGCAATTCCGGCGATCGCGACCGCGGAGGGGCTTGGACCGGAACACATCTCGGCCGCGCGGGGGGTCCTCAACGGCACGGCGAACTTCGTTCTCACGCGAATGCAAACCGAGGGACTGGCGTACGAACACGTGCTCGCTGAGGCACAGGATCTCGGGGTCGCCGAAGCCGATCCGAGTTTCGACGTGAACGGAACCGACGCCGCGCTGAAAGGCGTCATTCTGGCAAACGTCCTCGATGGAGGGGGGCATACGATCGAGGACGCTCATATCGAGGGGATCGAAGACTTCCCGGCCAATGCGCTTTCTGTTGCCGCAGAAGACGGGATGACGATCCGGTTAATTACCGAGATCACCGCGGACCGCGTGCGGGTTGGGCCGCGGCTCGTGCCGGAAAACGGCACGCTCGCCGTCACTGGCACCATGAACATCCTCCAGTTCGACACCGAACACGCCGGACAACTCAACATCAGTGGCCGGGGCGCGGGCGGGCCGGAAACGGCCTCTGCGGTGCTCGCCGACGTCGATCGGCTGGGTTGTGACGGTCCACAGCGCGATTCTCGCGGGGAAACGTAAGCAATCGGGGTGCGACAGAAACGGGTCCGAATCACAAATCGCCAGACGGCGACGGGATGGGTGTCAGACGCTTTCGAAATGGTTTTAATCCGAACTGTCGAAGGGTTTCCACAGAGCGCGTATAAAGCGCGAATACGATCATGAGCGACAAACCACACCAGAACTTGGCCATTATCGGCCACGTGGACCACGGGAAGAGCACGCTCGTGGGCCGTCTCCTCTTCGAAACGGGGAGCGTTCCCGAGCACGTCATCGAACAGCATCGAGAAGAAGCCGAGGAGAAGGGCAAGGGCGGGTTCGAATTCGCCTACGTCATGGACAACCTCGCAGAGGAGCGAGAGCGAGGGGTCACCATCGACATCGCCCACCAGGAATTCGAGACCGACGAATTCTATTACACCATCGTCGACACGCCGGGTCACCGTGACTTCGTGAAGAACATGATTACGGGGGCCTCCCAGGCCGACAACGCCGTCCTGGTCGTCGCGGCCGACGACGGCGTCCAACCGCAGACCCAGGAGCACGTCTTCCTGGCTCGCACTCTTGGCATCGAGGAACTCATCATCGGCATCAACAAGATGGACCTCGTCGATTACGAACAGTCGACGTACGACGACGTCGTCGAAGAGGTCAAAGGCCTCCTCAAGCAGGTCCAGTTCGACTCCGACAATGCGAGTTTCATCCCGATCTCGGCTTTCGAGGGAGACAACATTTCAGAGGAGTCCGAAAACACACCGTGGTACGACGGCGAAACCATCCTCGAGGCACTCAACAGCCTGCCCGAGCCCTCGCCGCCCACGGACGCACCGCTCCGCCTGCCGATTCAGGACGTCTACACTATCTCCGGAATCGGAACGGTCCCGGTGGGCCGCGTCGAGACCGGGATCATGAACCCGGGCGATATGGTCTCATTCCAGCCCTCCGACATCGGTGGCGAGGTCAAGACCATCGAGATGCACCACGAGGAAGTCGACCAGGCCGGCCCCGGGGACAACGTCGGATTCAACGTCCGCGGCATCGGCAAGGACGACATCCGTCGCGGTGACGTCCTCGGTCCGTCGGACGACCCGCCCACGGTCGCCGAGACGTTCACTGCCCAGATCGTCGTGATGCAGCACCCGAGTGTCATCACGGCCGGGTACACACCCGTCTTCCACGCCCACACCGCCCAGGTCGCCTGTACGATCGAGGAGATCAACAAGAAGATCGACCCGTCCTCGGGCGAGGTCGAAGAGGAGCATCCCGACTTCATCCAGTCCGGCGACGCCGCGGTCGTCACGGTCCGACCCCAGAAACCGTTCAGCATCGAGCCCTCCAGCGAGATCCCCGAACTGGGCTCGTTCGCGGTGCGTGACATGGGCCAGACCATCGCCGCCGGAAAGGTCCTCGACGTCACCGAGTCCGAATAATGCAGCAAGCACGCGTGCGTCTCGCCGGCGTGAGTCCGGAAGCGTTGGACAACATCTCGACCGACGTCCGGGAGATCGCCGAGAAGACCGGCGTGAGCATGAGCGGCCCGGTTCCGCTGCCCACCAAGACCCTCGAAGTGCCTTCCCGGAAGTCCCCCGACGGTGAAGGGACGGCCACCTGGGAGCACTGGGAGATGCGGGTTCACAAGCGGCTGATCGACATCGATGCCGACGAACGCGCCCTTCGCCAGTTGATGCGGATCCAGGTCCCGAACGACGTCTCCATCGAGATCGTCCTCGAGGACTAAACCGACGGCTGGCTGTTCGCGCTTCTTGCCGCCGAAAAGCAGAATCCTCAAGGCAACCCAACCGATACGACTGTATGCGGGCTCGTAGATCAGTGGCAGATCGCTTCCTTCGCAAGGAAGAGGCCCCGGGTTCAAATCCCGGCGAGTCCATCCCACTTTTTACTCCCTCGGGTTCCCTTCGGGAACCACTTGGTCGCAAAAACTTGGGGAAAAACTACCGCTCCGCGAGCGCCATTGGCGCTCGCGGTTGGTCGCAGGGTATTCAGCGACGAACGCGTGGATTTGAAGCCCTGGAAGACGTGACCCGCACAACCGAGCGCTAGCGAGGTGAGCAGGACCGTCTTCCTCTGGGTTCAAATCCCGGCGAGTTCACACCCCCTTCGGTCGGTTCGTTCCCTCGCCGTCTTCCCCCCTCGATCAGTTCCTTCGCTCGTGGGAATCCCGGCGATTCCACTTCCACGTTATCCGAATTTCTGGCAGTTTCAGACCTTCTAAGCTGTCTTGAAGGAAAGGATGATGATAGTCGTAGAACTCGTTACGCCCCGTACGATGAATCGTTATCGGTTGAATTGGCCAATGGATTTGGGTTCCACTTCCAATTGGTGCCAATTACACCGGAGGCTGATAGAGCAAAATCCAGTGACAGAAATCTTGGAGTTTTAAAGGTAAGAACCGGCTTCAATTATCAGAAAAGTCTGAATTCGTCTGCTGAATAGAAAGCGCGCATGTTGCAGGACTATTAGTTCAATTTAGAGTCATGTATCGCCAGGGCTGACGAATATAAGATTTCCAACACATCAAGTTAAATTTCGACTATGTTTTTGATGACACTACACGTTCGGAACTCCGTTCCACTTTTCAGGGAATCAAGCGAGGCTAACTCACGAGATTTTGAGAAGAACTTACTGCGACATATGGCGCAAGTCTTGCACAGAATACCCGTAGCATCGAGAGCCTTGTATTGATCAGGATATTCCCTGTAGTCATCAACCCGAATCGGGTCTTGACCCACGTTAATTGATCGAACCATCAGCCGACCCGGACAGGCCGAACTGTCAATATTTTAGAAAAGTTTAGGTCATTACACATGTTACTAGAATCATGACTCAGCGCGAAAACATCCGATACCTCTGGATAGCCGGCATCGTTGGGCCGATCATATTCTTGGGCGGATGGGTTGCGTTATCGCTCCTGGATCCCAATCATAGCTTCATTGCCGATGGCGGCAGTCTTTTGGGGATGGAGGGTGCGCGATTCCCTGAATTATGGACGGTTACCTTGGGCATATTTGGTGTCAGTATCGTCGCATTCGCTGGAGGACTACTTATGCGGTTCCGGAATGGGTGGCGTTCATCGATCGGAATCGTTCTATGGTTCGTGGTGGGAATTGGAGGCATGATAACTGCAATTTTCAAAGGCCAATACTCTGATATTATACTCCTTATGATTATCGATTTAATGGGGTTCTTTGGCGGCGTGGTCGCTGTTCCGCTCATGTCCTGGCACTTCTATGTGGATGACCGATACCCAGGGTACCACTCCCGATGGACCGTCGTCGCCGTCACCATCCTGGTTGTTGGAACAACGGTCCTTTTCTTGGGAGTCGAAAAGATCTTGCTTGGAGGTGATACCGCGTTTGGAGGCATTTTCCAATACCCCGTCAACCTCGTTGTAGCGGGATGGATTGCCTACACTTCGTTCACGCTGTATCGCGGAGAAAAGAGAAACTCGTTTGAGTTAGGTACCAGGTGAATGTTTCAATTTGAAATACTTTGAAATACATGTTGACATTCGAGTGTGGGGATTCAGGCCAATAGCTCTTGAGCTATCTGCCACTTTCCCTCACTCTGTTGGCAGGAAAGTTTTTGGTGTGTTCGCCTCTTGAACACATCACGCGGTTTGTTACAGTTTATTGCTAAGAATAACTTAGTCTGCAACACCAATGGTCTGAATCTTGCAGCTAAGTTCTGACAAAATTTGTACATCTTGCATCAACTCTTGCTGAATTCTCCGTCATTTTCCAGACCAGTCAATTGAGGAGTCCCTCCTTTGATGCGATGCGGTCACTCCGAGAAAGCGTCAAAGAATGCTAAATCGTGAATCTGGGATTCACCGGTGAGTTCTGGATGAAAAACCGTCCCGGTAACGGGTGGATCTCTGACGGCAACGATTTGTCCGTCGTATTTTGCGAGTATCTCAACGTTATTTTCCACTTCTGTTACGATAGGAGCACGGATAAAAACGGCAGGGAATGGCTTATTCAGGCCACGTATGTCAAGTTCGGTTTCAAAACTGTCCTTCTGCCGACCGAACGCATTCCTGTCTACACCTACATCAATCAAACCCAAGTTTTCTACTCGGTCGTCTTGGACCTCCTGAGCAGCAAGTATTAATCCAGCACACGTTGCTAGGAGAGGTTTGCCCTTCTCTACATGAGTTATGAGTTCGGGAGCGATACCCTCCTGATGAATGAGCCGTGAGATTGTGGTGGATTCTCCCCCCGGTATCACCAATACATCGCACTCAGGAATGTCCCCGGAGTTTCGAATTTCGACGATATTGACTGTCTCGCCGTGGGCGGAACCAGCGCGTTCGATGGCTTTGGCGTGTTCGCTGACATTGCCTTGCACTGCGATAATCCCTGCTGTCAGGCTCATAGTACCTGGTTAAGACGGATACCGATCACACCCCGCGGCCCTGAAGACGCTCCTCTTCGGGGAGATCCACATTGGCTTCTCCTTTCATCCCCGAACCGGTGCCGTTCGCTATCGCGGCCAGGGTCTCCGCATCATCCCAGTTGTTGACCGCCTTCACGACTGCCTCTCCCATTTCTTCGGGATTTTCGGCCCCGAAAATACCACTCCCCACAAAAATCCCATCACATCCGTGGTGCATCATGAGGGCCGCATCTGCGGGTGTGGCAATACCACCCGCAGCGAAATTCACCACTGGAAGACGTCCCTGTTCGGCGGTTTCATGGACTAATTCTGCTGGCGCGTCGTGCTCACGGGCCCACGCGTCCCGTTCTTCCGGTGTCATTCCAGTGAGTTTTCTGATTGCACTTTTGATGTTTCGCTGGTGGTATACAGCCTGGTTTACATCGCCAGTCCCAGCTTCGCCTTTGGTCCGGATCATGGCCGCCCCTTCGTCGATACGACGGAGGGCTTCGCCAAGATCGCGTGCACCATTGACGAATGGGGCAGCAAAGCGCTCTTTGTCGATGTGGTATTGCTCATCAGCGGGAGTGAGTACTTCACTTTCATCGACCATGTCGACGCCAATCGCTTCGAGGATTTCAGCCTCTTTTGTGTGCCCGATCCGTGCTTTTCCCATCACCGGAATCGATACTTCATCAATGATTTCCTGAACATCACCGGGATCGGCCATTCTGGCTACGCCGCCTCGTTTTCGAATGTCGGCTGGTACAGCTTCGAGTGACATGACGGCTACTGCGCCGACATCTTCAGCGATACGAGCCTGTTTAGTATTGACGACGTCCATAATGACCCCGCCTTTTTGCATCTGCGCAAAACCCCGTTTGACGAGTTCCGTGCCCCGGCGGAGATCTTCCAGATCGGTCGAGTCTTCCATACCCGGTGGTAAAACCAGCTAATGCTTAAGGTGTATCGGATTAAGTTCCACTTATCAGGCCGTATGCCGGTCTAGAGAAACACAAGAGGGCGAGTCATGAGTAACAAAACAACAGATAATCCGGCTGTCGAATCGAGATACTTCGAAACAGGCAGTGAACGAATCCTCGTATTCGAGGAGGCGGGGAAAACCGCGGTCATCTCCCAGAATACATCTGGGTATGGGATGTTGAAAATTAGGAATGGGTTAGATGGGGAAGAACTTGAGCGATATTATGGCTTCGACATGGCTTTGGATCACGCCGCAGAACTGCTCAGCCGAAATCCGATCGACCTTCCCGTGCCTAACGACGCCACTGGGATGGGGATGTGAAAGGGTTGAAAGCCTCGGATTTTGGCGTCTAAACACGGCCATTTTGCTGGTAAATAGAGGGTCCGAATTCAGCAGCCTACTTTCATCAATAGCCAGAGGCGTATCCTGAATCAGTTGAAGTGTATGAGACGGCTCAAGCGAAGGGAAAGTCAATCCGACGTAAAGCTTATTTAAACACGATTTCAGTGAATCCATCCAAACGAGCGAACGCCCTATAAATATTGGACTATATGGGACATGCATGTCCAATCTCAACTCCGATGACTATTACGAGGCCCACGCAGATTTCTGTAGTCTCTGTGGGAATGCAAACCGGCTAAAGATCCTCGACGTGCTCCAATCGGGTGAGTCGTACACGGTTTCTGAACTGACAGAATCGACCGGGATCACCCAATCTACTGTCTCTCAAAATCTCAAACTCATGCGGGACCGAGGAATGATCAGCCGAACCAAAAAAGGAGTTCACAACTACTACCAGATCAAAGACGAGCGCATCATCGAAGGTATGCTCATTATTAGGCAGGTTGTCAAGGACCAGATGGAAAAAATGTGAGATAACGGGCGACCATTCTCAGGCCGTGGCGTCGGTCTCATTTGATTCCCGCTCCCAGACGTTTGCACCACGCAACTGACCGTATTTCCGTGCCCCATAGGACAGCAGGAGCAGCGCGAGCCCGGCGGTGAGGAATACGGCACCGAGTAGCGCACCCACTACCGAGAATACCATCGCGATCCCGATCACGGTAAATACACACCCGGTGTACGTACCGGCCCCACAGGGGCATATCCCGAGCCGGTCGAGGTTCAGCCGCATGCAGGTATTACTCAAGTTGGCGTTCTCGAC
The DNA here is from genome assembly GCA_964550355.1 of uncultured Halobacteriales archaeon. Classification (GTDB taxonomy): domain Archaea; phylum Halobacteriota; class Halobacteria; order Halobacteriales; family Halobacteriaceae; genus Halodesulfurarchaeum. Next base: position 1,555 of record CAZJZA010000032.1, on the reverse strand, counting down.
GATCGCCCGCCGGAAATTCAGCTCGTCGAGCTCCAGGGTCGGGATCTCATATGTCTCTGTCGGGGTCTCCAACGTGATCGACCGACATACGAAACCCTCACACCGTACCCGGAGAATCTCGTCGAGCGAGACTGTAAACGCAAGGGGGGAGTTAGGCTCCGCTTCGGCCATGGGATGGACGGCGACAACCTCGTCCGTCACGACCACCTCGGTATCTGGCTCCACGACCGTATCGCCGCTCGCCGTCGAGCCCCGGAACTGTACTTGCCCGGGCAGGTCTTCGACCGGTGGTCCGGAGGGTGTCATACGTTTCACCTCCAATTTTTAATACGATATCTGGATATTTAAATATCCGCATATTCCCGATAGTAGACCGTATACGGGGGAATGGGAGAGACTCATGGCATTTAATTAAATATAATAATTTTACACGTGAATTTCGTGACAATATGGGGCAAAATTCGAGTACGTAACCGAAAAATCAGTCACGCAAAACAGCGGGAGATGTTTCGCTTTGAGGATTCGGTATTATTTTGAATGAATTTCGGGGATTAGGGCAAGAGCATCGTTCTATCGGACCGGATGTGCCCTACTGAACAGGGCTTTCCCCTTCCAGGGAGACGATATGGTCACCCGAGCCGGCCCGGTAGGTAGTTGGGGGACAAGCCCTGCTCGTGAGGTTCGAATCATCGTACCAGACTGGCCTATGTCGACGACCCGCCCCACGAACTGAACGATACCAGAATCGAGTTCTCGCTGTGTCTAAGCACTGCGGAACTCCCGGAGCTGCACAGGCTTATGAACGCGGAAACCGTGTGTATTGGTAGCAATATGGCTCAAAGCAACTCGACCGATTCCCTGCTCCGCATCTTGCTCGTCGTCCTCGCCGCCATTATCCTCGTCCCATTACTGATGATGGTGTTTGCGATACCGGTCATGTGGGGTAGCGGGATGATGGGCTCGTACGGGACGTCGCCCCTTTGGGGGATCATCATGACACTCGTCTGGTTGGCAGTGCTCGTCGGTATCGGTTATCTGTTCTACCGCTGGCTGACCGGCACCGCGAAAGTCGGCGAGGATCCGGCACTCGAGGAACTCCGACTCGCCTACGCTCGTGGCGAGTTATCCGAGGAGGAATTCGAAACACGCAGGGAGAAACTCGTTAGGGACTAGCTCGGGATCGATCAAATCGTCTTACGTGCGGCCGCCACAGTGAAGGTGCTCCGGCCAACATATTTTGGGTATGAGTACCGAACCGACGTCCGAACGCGACGCGACGGGAATCGAGTTCACCGAAACAGCCATCTCGGAGGCTCGAAAAGCGATGGAGGCCGAGTCGGTCGACCCCGACGAAAATGGCCTGCGGGTCGTGGCCCGCGAGAAAGATTGCGACTGTGGGTCGGTGGCCTACGGGATGCACTTCGAGTCGGACCCGGCGGCTGAGGACGAGGTAATCGCCCACGATGGCATCCAGGTGTTCGTCGACCCGGATAGCTACGAACACGTCGAAGGCGCGATCGTCGATTACGTTTCCGGGGCGGGCCGCTCCGGATTC
>CAZJZA010000031.1:0-11329 GCA_964550355.1 uncultured Halobacteriales archaeon | reverse complement strand
TCGTATCTGCGAGTCTCCGCCTGCTCGCCCCCTTCAGTCCGTTCGTCGCCGAGGAGATCTGGCATCACCTGCCAGGAACCGAGGGCAGCGTTCATCGGACTGACTGGCCCGCGGTCGAGGCCCCAGACGATGACACCACTGTCGGCAAGGACATCGCAGAAGCCGCACGGACCGTTCGTGCCTGGAAGTCCGAACAGGGCATCGCACTGAACGAGGAACTCGAACGAGTCGAACTGTACTTCGACGACGAACCCCAGCACGGCGTCGACACCTACGACCTGAGCGAGACGGTCGGGGCCCCGATCCGTACGTCGATCGGTCGCCCGGATCTGGAGGAAGTCGCCACGGAAGTCGACCCCGACGAAGCCCAGATTGGGCCGGCGTTCCGGAACGAGGCCGGCGCGGTCATGGCCGCCCTCGAGGAAAGCGATCCCGACACGATCAAGGCCCAGACCGACTCCGGCGGGCCCGTCGAAATAGCCGTCTCGGGTTCGACTGTCGAGATCGAGCCGGAGATGGTGTCGGTGCCGACTGAGTACCGGACCGAAGCCGGCGAGGAGGTTTCGGTGCTCGAAGCATCCTTCGGCACGATCGTCGTGGTCCCCTGAACTGGGAGTCCCGATCCGGTCAGTGCAGGCCGACTTTTGCGAGCAACCACTTTCGCTGATCGCGCGAGGTCTGAACGAGGGTCACCCCGCCGAGGACAAGGATCGCACCGGCGACAGTTCGCATCGCCAGTGTTTCACCGAGAATCGTCACGCCGAGAATAACCGTCGCGACGGGTTCGGCGGTGCCGAGAATGCTCGCATGGGTGGCTTCGACCCGTTTGAGCCCTTCGTAGAGGAGCAATAGCGGAATGCCAGTTCCGAGAACGCCGATGCCGAGGATGATCCACCAGTGGGTGGGCGTTTGAGGCGGCTGGAACCCCTCCATTCCCCACCGGACGCCGATGGTCAGTGCCGTGACGACGAGCACGTGGGCGGTGAGATGGGTGGGGTCGATATCTGCAGTGAGGATTCGTCCGGCGACGTTGTAGATCCCGTATCCCACCGCGGCGGCAGTGACGAGCACGATCCCCAGGATCGAGACCTGGCTCGCGTCGATCCCAATAACCAGGACGACGCCTGCAAGGGCGAGTCCCAGGGCCGAAAGCGTCGTGCGGCTCAGGTGCTCGTCAAGAAGTGGCACCGAAAGCCCGAAGACGAAGATCGGGTAGGTGTAAAAGACGATCGCCGTGAGACTGGCCGTCATGTAGGAGAGGCCGCGGAAGTACGCGAGCGTGAGAAACCCGTAAAGCACCCCGAGAAACACCGTCGCGTAAAGCGGCCGTCCCGAAAGCAGGGCCACGTCGTTTCGCGCGAGCAACACGCCCCAGACGATCAGGGCACCGATCGTAAAACGGAAGAAAAGCAGGGTCGGTCGACTCAAGTCCGCCGCCTCGGCGAACTTCCCGAAAATTGCGAGCGTCCCCAATCCCGTCGCGGCAACGAGGACCATCAGACCGCCAACAGTCACCTCACGCATTCACGTGACGTTTCGGGGCCGCTGCCTTAGACGTGACCATTTCCGCGAACCGTGGCGGAGTGGGAAGTCGGTTAGCCGGAGTGGTTATCGTCGGTCGAGCCGCGAACCTCCTCGAGGAGATTGAGGGTGGCGTTTACCCCTCGCCAACGGAGAACGACCTGCCGGTTCCCATCGATACCTCACCGGATCGAGCCCAAGGGTCTGGACGGTCGAATTGATAGCGAACAGACGGGTGGGTCGATCCGGAACGGGGTCCCGTGCTCCCGCGAGGCCGTTCCGGGTGGCCGGTCAGATCATGGGCCGGACTGGTCCGGTTCCAACACAAAAACGCTCGCAAGGGCAGGGCGGCGGGTGTGACTCGAAAAATTCGGACCAGCGCGACCGCTCTTTCTTGTTCGAAGTGGGTTGCGGGTCGTAAGCCCCCTTCTGTTTCGACCCGACATTCGGCTAAGCGTCCGCGCGGCGAGCCGGACTACCTTGTACGCGCGGACTTGCACCGGCGAGGGATGGCCGTTCCATCGATGCTTCGCCGTCTGCCCTCGGTGGGTTAGCGCTCCACCGCTTTCTCGGGTAACCCCTTGCTCGCGGTGGATTCGCACACCTCATCGGTCGGGCGAAGCCGTGTCGTTTCTGTTCCAGGGCCCGACGGTCTCCCGTCCCGGGCGTGTGCCCGATCGCCTGTCCGGCGGTGGGGGGACTTTCCTCATGTCCACGGGGGACACGGGGGTCGGGCGTCCGCTACCCATCGAAAAGTCGGCTCGAAGACACCTAAGCCGTTCGGTCCAACTGACCCTCGAAAATGGTATTGGTTGTATTGGGCGTCTCGGGAGAGGATATGTTACTAAGAAAGGTTTCTAAAAAGGCATAAATAAACCACGATACGTTACATCAGGTAAGATGGGTCCGGATCGGTTCTCGATTCGAATCGGGCGGAAAGACAGCCGTTCGACCAGCGAAGACGGCCCCCAGAACAAGACGTCTCGCCGGAAATTCCTCTCCGCGGCCGGAGCCACGGCCGTAGGAGCGCTTTCCGGTTGTCTCGGCGGCGGAACTGACGTCTCGGTTCTTTCTGCGGGCAGTCTCGCGACGCTCTTCGAGTCCACGGTCGGTCCGGAATTCGAGGCCGAAACCGAGTACGGCTATCGGGGAGAGTTCAACGGATCAAACGCGGTCATGCGGATGGTCCTCGAAGAGCAGAAACAGCCGGACGTGATCGTCAGCGCGGACGCGTCGCTTTTACGCTCGCGACTGCCCGATTCGATCGCCCCCTGGGACGTCGTCTTCGGGTCGAATGCGCTCGTAATCGCCTATGGATCCGAGACGGACGTCGGCGGTCGACTCGAAACAGGTGAACCGTGGTACGAGGTGCTCCGGTCGGCCGACGCGGAAATCGCCCGATCTGACCCGGATCTGGACCCGCTCGGCTATCGGGCCGTCCAGCTGTTCGAACTCGCAGAAACGGAGTACGGATTCGAAGGACTGGCCGCGGATCTGAGAGAAAACCTCGTCATCGATCCCAACGAGCCCCACCTCCTCGCCGGCATCGAGACGGGAAATCGGGCCGCGGCGTTGATCTACAGGAACATGGCCGTCGATCACGACCTCCCCTTTGTCGAGTTACCAGAGAAACTCGACTTCTCGAACCCCGAGTACGCAGCGTCCTACGCCAGGGCGACTTACACCACCGAGGATGGAACGATGGTCGAGGGAACGCCGATTCGGTACAACATCACCGTCCCGACCACGGCCCGACATTCAGAGGCGGGACGGGCTTTTCTCGCGTTCCTGCTCTCGAACCCCGACATGCTGCGGGAAAACGGACTGGTCGTGACCGATGCATTTCCACAAGCGAACGGCCCCGTCCCTGCTGAGGTGCTCCCCACATGAGCTACGCCGAGTCCGTCCGGCAGATATCTCGGGGCGAGTACGGGTTCGGTCGCCGGATTCTCCACGAAAACGGGGTGTTCGCCCTCCTCGGCGCGGTGCTTTTCGTGTACCTCCTCTATCCGTTTCTCTCCTTTTTCTTCTGGGGCGAGGGAGTTGGAACCGGCACGTTTCTCGATCCATCGGTCATCTCCGCGGTGAAGTATTCACTGCTCTCTGCCCCAGTCTCCACGGCCATCGCCACGATTTTCGGCGTGCCGCTGGCCTACGTGTTGGCCCGCTTGACGTTCCCCGGGAAAATCATCGTCGACGCGCTCGTCGTGCTCCCGCTCGTCATGCCACCCGTGGTGGGCGGGGTAATGCTCCTTTCCGGGTTTGGCAATTTCACGCCCATCGGGGCGGCTGCAGCCTCCCTTGGCATCCCGCTTACCGACAGCTACATCGGCATCGTGCTGGCCCAGACCTTCGCCGCCTCGCCCTCCGTCGTGATCACGGCCCGCTCGGGGTTCGCTGCGGTCGACCGGGAGATCGAGCAGGCGGCCCGGAGCCTCGGGAAGGGACCGATAGAAACCTTCCGCCTGGTCTCGCTGCCGCTGGCCCGAGGGAGTATCCTCGCCGGCGTGGTGCTCACGTTCGCCCGGGCGATGGGCGAGTTCGGCGCCACGATGATGACCGCCTACCATCCGACCACGATGCCCACCCAGATCTGGGTCACTTTCATTTCCGACGGGATCGCCGCGACGACCCCGCTCGTGATCGTCCTGTTGACGCTGGGATTTCTGGTAGTTCTCGCCCTGCAACTGGCCGGCAAGCGACTAACATTTGGTTCACAATGACGCTCGAAATCACCCGTCTCGAACGTCGATTTGCGGACTTCGCACTGGGGCCGATGAGCCTCACTGTCGAGCCGGGAGTGACCGCCGTACTCGGCCCCTCGGGGAGTGGCAAGTCCACGCTGCTCTCGCTCGTCGCGGGGTTCGAATCGCCTGACGCTGGCCGAGTGGCCGTGAACGGCCGCCGGATACACGACCTTCCACCCGAGGACCGGTCGGTCGGGATGGTGTTCCAGAACTCCGCGCTGTTTCCCCATCTCACGGTCCGCGAAAACCTCGCGTTCGGGGCGGCAGGGGAAGGTAACGTCAAATCAACGGCCCGAATGCTCGAAATCGAACCGTTGCTCGCCCGCGAGCCGGAGACCCTCTCCGGGGGCGAAGCCCAGCGAGTCGCCCTGGCCCGGGCACTGGTCTCAGAGCCGGACGTGCTCTTGCTCGACGAACCCCTTTCCAGCCTGGACGCCCCGATCCGAAGACGCCTCCGGCTCGAATTGCGCGACGTGCTCTCGGACCTGGAGATTCCGGTGGTCTACGTGACCCACGATCAATCCGAAGCGGCGATCGTGGGGGACCGACTTGCCGTCCTCAACGATGGAACTCTCGTCCGTGACGGGCCCACCGGCGAGGTCTTTGACAGCCCAGACAGCGCCTTCGTCGCCGAGTTCCTGGGCATGGAAAACATCTATCCGGCGACGGTCGTCGGGGACACCGAATCCGGAACTGTCGTCGACATTGGCCCGTCGACGCTTCGGGCGGCTGGCGACCCGCCCGAAGAACCAGTCGCGGTGGCGATCCATCCGAACGCGATCCACCTGCAAACGAACGGCAAGCGGTCTGACGGCGGCGAGGGGAATTCGGTTCCCTGTTCGGTCGATCGGGTACTCACACACCACACCGAAGCGACGGTCGTCCTCGATTACGGTGGCGACGACCGGCTCACCGCGTCAGTTGACAGACATGTTGCGGGAAGGCTCGCCGTTGGCGAGTCCTGTCGGGCGAGGATTGCCCCGGAAAACGTTCATCTCACGCGTCGGGATCGGTGACCGGGTCCACCCGCTCTACGTCTCGGGCCGCCCGATCGATCGTCGCGTCGAGGTCGAACTCCCGGACGACCGACCCGCCTTCCAGCAGGGGCTTTAGCGGGGGAGCCCCTCCAGAGGGGCCGACCCGGACGACGAGTGTGACGTGGTGGCCGCCATCGGGAGTCCGGTAAACCTGTTTTTTCCCCGAAAGTTTTCCACGTTTCGCCGCCGGTTCCCCCTCGACCTCGACGAGGTCCAACGCGAAGTTCACGGGATCGGCGTTGCTCACGTACCCGCCCACGCCGAATCCATCGACGTGCTCACGGAGCTGCCTGAGGTCACCTGGCCCGAGCCCACCGCTTACGAAAATGTCGACGTGGTCGTGGCCACGGGCATCGAGTTCCCAGCGTGTCTCCTGGACGATCCGCTCGAAATCGCCACGTCGCGAGGACGTCGTATCGAGCCGGACGCTGTCCAGATCCTCTCCAAGCGTTTCGACGGCTCGGAGGACTTCGTCGACCTCGTCCGAGTACGTATCACACACCGCGACGCGCGGGGCCTCGGGAGGCATTACCTCGTCGTAGGCCTGCCAGGCGGCTTCCTGATTTCCCCGGCCGAAACAGATCAAGAGTGCGTGAGGCATCGTTCCACTCGCCTCCCGACCGAGGAGTTCTCCGGCAGCAACGTGCGAGAAGCCGTCCAGCCCCCCGATAAGGGCCGATCGCTCGACGACGCCGGCAATGGAGGGGTGGACGTGGCGAGCACCAAAACTCAGTACAGGCGTATCCTGGGCGGCCTCTGCGACCTCCATCGCGTTCGTGGCGATCCCGCTCGCGTGTGAGAGAAAACCCAGAAGTGAGGTCTCAAAGCGGGCGAAATCGAGGTAGTGCCCTTCGATACGCATGACCGGACCGCCGTCGAAGAGGTTTCCCTCGGGGAGTGCCCAGACGTCGACCGGGTGGCCGGTAAGAAGCGTGACCGCGTCTTTGACCCCGGCCAGCAACTCGAAGTCGCCGTCGGGGAACTGATCAGCCGTGACCTCCGCGACCACGTGCGGGTTGGTGTCAGCAGCCTCGAGGGTTTCGACGGTCCGATCGAAGTACGCATCCGTCGCCTCCCCGGAGGCGATCTGCTCCGGTGGGATGATGTCGAAGTCGGTCATCCGGACCGCCTCCAAAGCGTGTGCATACCGGGCCTACCACGGCCCGGGCGAAAAACCCTGCTCTCTCCCGGTGGCCCTGATAGCCCTCGTTTCTGCCCATCCCAAACTTCGAGCCGTCCCGACCGCCGGAATTACACCCGATATGGGTACCGATCGACTGTCTACACCCGTTTCGCGTTACCGGACCGCGACCACCGGGACCGGAGACCGCCGGAAGACGCGTTCTGCCACGTTTCCAACCAGCAGCCGATCGCTGAGGCTCCCGCCGTGGCTTCCCATAACGATCGTGTCGAACTCCCCCGCGCGATTCAAAATCGCTCGCACCGGATGACCGACGCCGACTGTCGTTTCGATCTCCCGATCGTGCTCGGCCGCGATCACCCGAGCGGTCTCGAAGACTCCCTCGGCGTACTCCTCAGCCTCCTCCTCGAGGTTTCCCGCCAACGCGAGCCCGGTCGCCCGTCCCATCATCGATGACGGTTCCCCGACGACGTGCAACACGGTCACCGTCGCGTTCGGAAACGATTCGAGCGCGAACGCCAACGCTTCCTCGGCCATCTCCGAGTCGTCCATCGGCACGAGGACGCTGGAAATCATGCATCGGTCTACGGGTGGAACGGGTAAATACACCCATGCAGAGTGGCACTCGGCTGCGTGCTATACCCGCGACAAGTGCCACGGACAAAAGCGGCGTCTACGTGGCCCCGGCATGCACCGCGTCGAGTTCATCGACCGTCGGCGCGTTCACGATTGTCACCGTGGCCCCCTGTCTATTGACCGAGAAGGCGTCAGCGAAGGGGCCTTCCTGGATGCGGTAGACGTCCTCGCCCCCCGCCTCGGCCATCCCACCGTGATGGCGCAGGAGTTTCACGTAGGCCTCCCGAAACTCCCGGGCATCTGCGTCGGTCGCCCACTCGATTTGCCAGACGTACCCCGTTTCGTTCGTGGCAGCAGAGTCCCCCCGCACGTATGGAAGTAGGCGGTCCCCCTCCCAACCAGCGGTCACAGGGTGGGAGTAATTGTACGCGTCGAAGGGATCATCTGTCTGGAAGAAATGTCGGTAGGGGATCACGATGTCCGTGACCGTCCCTCGTTCGGCGGTTGTCTCGTAACTCGGGTACCAGAGCATCGCGTACAGCCCGGCTTCGCCGAACTCGGCGTAATAGATGTGACCCTCGCCTTGATCGGGGACCGACCAGTCGTCGTTCGACCGGTCTTCGATCGAAACCGTCATCGGAGAGTCGAGCAGGTATTTCTCGGTGTGGATGGTCTGCTCGCTGCTCTCGGGTGGATTGTCGTAAACCGCGTTCACCCCGGCCCACCCGGATTCCTCGCGAATGGCCGCGACGAAGGGCGGCCCGTCGCTGTAGGGCTGGTATCGGAGGGCAAACAGGCCGATGTTACGGTCGCCTCCTCCCCCACCATTCCCCCCAGTTTGCTCCGGCCTGATTAGATCTGCCGTATATTGCTGTTCGTAAAGATAGTCAACGTAATTGCCGTCGCCCTCGATGATGCCGAGGGCCGCGTTCCGCTTTTCCTCGGTGTTATATGACCACTCGGAGACGTTGAAGTGCTCTTCCTGGACGGCGTGGAAGAGTTCCTGGGCCAGTGTCACTTCGTTCATCTGGAGGGGTGGCCCGGTCTCTGAGACGATCGTGATGCTGTGATTCCCCGGCGAATAGTAGCCGAGGACCCCCGTGGCCTTGTTTTCCTGTTGCTGGCTAATCGCACTCTCCCCTTCGCCGATGAAAAAGAGGGCCTCGAATTTCGCGTCCTGATGGAGACGCTGGGCATCGGTGGTGTTCCTGTTGCCGGTGGTTTGATTGCGGAATTCCTCGCGATCGATGATCTGGACGTGCACTGACTCCTCGAATTCGAGGCCCCTGATCGCCTCCACGCGGGCTTTCCCTCTCGAGACGACGGCGTCGAGTTCCGACCGGTTGAGGCCGTCACTCGGATCGACAGCGAGGGTCTCATTGTGCCAGTAGCCGTCCTCCCACCCGAGTTGGTCGGTCTCGGGATCGGGGGGCGGATCGTCAGTCGGGGTCGGATCCAGATCCGGCGCTTCAGTCGGCGGGTGCGTCGTCCCCTCGTCCCGTGCTTCCGTCGTCGTGTCGGTCGGTTCCGAAGCTGTCGGTCCGTCCGGTACCGGAGCCGACACGCAGCCGGCGACGACCAGAAGCACGGCAACCGCCACGACAGCCAGGACCCGACGCATGCTCCCCGGTGAGGGCGGGAGCGGGAAAATCCTGCCGACCGGGGCAGTCGCTTCGCGAGTTTCCACGTCGTCGAGAAAACCACCGACGACGCGTTCTACGGGACTGATTTCGCCTGATCGCGTCTTTGAACTCGACGGTTGCAGTGACAGGTAAGTGGGTTACGATGTGGGGACTCGCTGGTTGCAGTCTCAGTCAAGCTCGACGGTCACACGTTCCCCGACGGCAAACTCGATTTCGGGGCAAATGAGTTTCGCACCTACCCCATCGCGGCCGAGTAAGAAGGCAAGGCCAGTTATCTCCTCGCCGTTCGCGAGCACCATCACGTCCGTCCACTCGACCGTGCCCGAATCGTTTGCGAGTTCGGTCCCGAGTAACGTCACCGCCGACTTCCCGTCCGAACCCGTCCCCACCGGATGTACGCCACCGGTTTCGTAATATGGCACCCCGCCATCGAGGACGGACTGTCCCGAGTCGCCGGTAATCCCGACGAATCCGTTCCCCGGATCGGGATGGGTGGGGGAGTCGAGGATCGCATAGGTGTCTCCCGTCTCCCAGACCGTGCCGGTGCCATCCCAGGTTACGCCGCCGAGAGAGACGTCGAGATCAATCGGGAGCGAGCCGCTGGCCCGGATCGGGTCCGTTCCGTACGCACGGAATCCCAGGTGGACGTGGTTGTCGACCCACGGGGCGAAGTAGCCCGAGCGGACGAGATCCCCGAGCACCTGGCCCCGGTCGACGGTCTCGCCCACCTCGACGACCGGGTCGACGTGAAGGACTCTGGCAAGTTCGCTCCCGGTGTCGATAACGATGAGGTGGTCGTTCTCGGCGGCGTATGGGCGACTGGGAGCTCGGGTCGTTCGCGTCTCGATGACCGTGCCGGCGACGGGGCTGGGAGCGCTTTCGGCCCCTGGATAGAGGTCGATGGCTCTCCCGTCCCGGTGAGCGTCGTAGGGAGAATTGTACCGGGCAAATTGTGGGAACGGATCCAGGGCGTCGGGTCCCAGCAAGACCATACGCGGACTTGGCTTCGTGGGAGATTCATCCCTTCGGTCGCGACGGTACCGCTCGTTTTTGGATTTTGATCCGTCCCGCGCGCCGGACTGCTCCCGGCAGCTTTAGGCCAGACCCACGGGATGGGCAACTATGCGCGTCCTCCGGAACGCGACGCTCCCCGACGGCCGCGAGCGGGACGTCGCAATCGATGGCGAATCCATCGCGGCGGTCGGAACTGACTTGCCTGGCGAGACAATCGTCGACGCGAGCGGAAAGTGGCTCTTCCCGGGGATGATCGACGTCCACGTCCACTTTCGGGAGCCAGGATTCCCCGAGAAAGAAACCTGGACGACCGGGAGCCGGGCCGCGGCGGCCGGTGGAGTAACGACCGTCATCGACCAACCGAACACCGATCCCCCGACCGTCAACGGAGCCAGTTTCGACCGAAAGGCCGAACTCGCCACCGACTCGCTCGTCGACTGGGGGATAAACGGCGGCGTGACCCCGGACTGGCAACCCGAGGAACTGTTCGATCGGCCGCTCTTTGCCCTCGGTGAGGTCTTTCTCGCCGATTCGACCGGAGACATGGGAATCGACGCGTCGCTTTTCGAGACGGCACTCGAACGGGCGAGAAAAGCGGGGGTCGTGACGACGGTTCACGCCGAGAACGCCGATTATTTCGACCAGAGCGTAACCGACCGGGACGATCCAGGGGTGTGGAGCGAGTTTCGACCACCACAGGCCGAAGTGGTCGCGATTGCCCAGGCCGTCGAAGCCGCGGTAGAACTCGATGCCCCGCTCCACATCGCTCACACGAGCACCCCCGAAGGAATCGATCAGGCCGCCGCAGCCGGAGCGACGACCGAAGTAACCCCCCATCACCTCTTTCTCTCGAGTATCGACAGCGAGGAGTTGGGAACCTTCGGCCGGATGAATCCCCCGCTCAGGGACGAAAATCGTCGGCTGGCCGTCTACGACCGGGTCGCGGACGGAACCGTCGACGTGATCGCAACCGATCACGCACCCCACACCCGCGAGCAGAAGGACACCGACATCTGGTCGGCTCCGAGCGGCGTGCCTGGCGTCGAAACGGCCCTCCCGCTCCTGCTCGCCGAGGTGAAAGCGGACCGCCTGAGCGCTGAACGAGTGCGGGACCTCACCGCCTACAATCCAGCACGGATCTTCGACCTCCCGAGAAAAGGGCGAATCGAGACGGGAGCCGACGCCGATCTCGTGCTGGTCGATCCGAACGCCATGAGGAAAATCCGTGGCGCGGACCTCCATGGCAAAACCGACTGGACGCCCTTCGAGGGGATGCCGGGGGTATTTCCCGAGCTGACAATGGTGCGTGGAACGGTGGCCTGGGAGAGCCAGAATTCATCGACTGCCGATGGTTCGTTCGGGGAGTCGATCGGGCAAAACGTGCGCTAAGGGGTGTCTCGACCGACAACCCCCGGAAATCGTAGACTCGGCCGCCGAAACGAGGCTTTACTCCTCGCCGCCGAACGTGTGACCGCATTTCGGGCACGTTTGCTCATCCCGCCTGAGATCCTCGCTTGCTTCCCGAACCTCCCGCATCACCGAAGAAATCCGCTCTTCGCCCTCGAGTTCCTCCTCGACGCCCAGGCCCACCCCCTCTACTTCGAGGAGGAACTTCGCCACCTCCCTCGATTCCTACATGATCTCGTCGAG
>CAZJZA010000030.1:0-11371 GCA_964550355.1 uncultured Halobacteriales archaeon | reverse complement strand
ATCCAGCCTGGACGTACGATTCGGGGCCCGGCGGACATCCCGTCCGGAGTCTTCCCTTCCCGTTCTACGAGGGGTATCGGTTGGGAACACCGTTCATTCCCGAGGCGACAAGGGACGTCGAACTCGTCCACGCGCATTCACCGTTTTCGGTCGGTTTTGCGGGATACCGACTCGCTCGACAGGAATCGCTCCCCTTCGTCGTTTCCTACCATACACCGACAGGGGAGTACGCGTCTTACGTCGCGCCCGGCTTCCTCGCCGAGCCGATTAAAGCGATAAGCAGCCGATACGAACGATGGTTTCTGGAACGGGCGGACATGGTGCTTGCCCCAAGCGAACAAACGGCAAAAGGACTCCGTCGGCGACTGCGGGCGGACGTGCCCGTCAAAGCCCATCCTAACGGCGTCGACACGAGCCGGTTCGAACCACATGATACCACCGCATTCGAAAGGCGGTACGGGTTACCAGACGACCGGCCACTGATCGGTTACACGGGCCGGCACGGTCACGAGAAGAACCTCGAGGCGATTCTCGAGGCAGCGGCGTCACTCGACGTAATCGTCGTTTTTGGCGGCCAGGGACCTGCAACGGATTCGCTTCGGGAGGGGGCCAAGAAGTACGACGTCGATGCCCGGTTTCTTGGCTTTCTCGATCGGGAAGAACTGCCGGAGTTCTACAGTGCCCTGGACGTGTTTGCCTTTCCCAGCCCGGTCGAAACCCAGGGCATCGTCGCCCTGGAGGCAACTGCCTGCGGGACGCCCGTGGTGGGTGTTGAAGCCGGTGCCCTCGAGGAAACGATCGTCGAGGGGGAAACCGGCCTCCATTACGAGCCGGGCGATATTGCGGGCTTCAGCGATGCACTCGAACAGGCAATCGACGAGCAGGCGGCCCTTTCGGAGTCGTGTCTCGCTTACCGGTCCGAGATCAGCCTTTCGAGTTCCATGAACGCACTCGAACGTGCGTACGAGACGGTTCTTCAGGAGCACAAGTAGGGCCGATTTAAGTTCCGGGACAGCCAACGGCTGTCGGAGCGTTGGAACAGCCAATGGCTATTCGAGTGTCGGGACACCCAATGCTATCCGGGTATCGGGACACCCAACGGCTGTCTGAGCGTCGGGACGCCCACAGAAAACGGGCCGTCCGGTTACTCGGATTCGAGGGCGTCTGCGATCCGTTCGAGTTGATCAGTCGCGGCCGACACTTCGTCCCGGAGCGCTTCGATTTCGCGGGCCAGTCGGACGTTGTCTCCACTCTCGCTTCGTCCGCCACCCATGCCAGGGCCGCCGCCCATCATCCCACCCATCATCTGTGCGAAGGGGTTGCCACCGCCCATGCCGCCGCCTCCTCCCATCATTTCTTCCATCCGTTCCCGGCGATCCTCGTCCGATTCGCCTTCTTCTGCTCGCTCCTCGCGGATCTCTTCGACGCGCTCGCGGAACGATTTTTCCTCCTTTGCTCCGTCTTCGGATTCCTCGTCTGCCATGTACCCGGATTTGTCGGGGCGACTGAAAAAGCATCCGCTCCCGGCTCTCAGAGCGCCCAGACCAACTCCTCAGAAGGCCCCAAGACTTGCTTGTCGGTCGGGGTCGGTACCGCCGTCTGTGACCTCGTATCCAATGAGTCCTTTGAGATCGACGGCGTAGGTGGTTTCGCCGCGTTCCAGGACGAGTATCCGACCGCGAGTTCCACGGACGCGCCCGGTTCCAATGGTGGCCGGAATCGGCTGATGCCTGAGCGAGAGGTCGTAGTCGAATTCGAACGTTTCAATGACCTCGTACGGTTCGAGAAACTGTTCCCAGGCAGTTTCGTCGAGCGAGCGTGCTAACCCGTTGATTTTCGTTTCGACGTCGACTCGATCCAGAACGTCGTTTGCCATTTCGGCTTCGATCTGGCGGGCAATCCGGCCGTTTTCGACGGTCCGGATGTGGGCACCGCGGCGGGCTCCCTGTTCAGTAAGCCGGGTTTCGAGTCGCCAACTTCTGGTGACGCCGACTTTGAACGTCGACGGTTCGAACGCCGCAAGATAGATCGCGTGTTCCTCGTGGCAGGGTTCGATGGGCATTGCACACTCGCCTCGACATTTTGCACATGGCCACCGGATCGTGTGTTCCTCGCAGTACGGGGCAGCGTTCCGCTCACATGGGTGATGGGTCGTGTCATCGATCCGGCCGGCACAATGACGGGATTCGAGGCTGTAATCGAGTCTCGTTCCCGGCTCGAGTGGCTGGATCGAGACGGTCCCTTCGACCCCGAGTTTGAGCGCGGCTGGCTCGTTTGCCGTCCCCGCTTTGTACCCCACTATTTGCACAGGTCCGTGTCCGGAGTGCACGGATATATTGCTACTGTTCTTTGGTACTGTCGACACGCTTATTCGCCGCCCATTGGAGAATGTGATATGGCATCGTCAAATCCGCTCGAGAGCCTCCGGGCCCAGATCGAACGGGCCGCAAAACCCCTGGAGATATCCACCGGGGCGTTCGAAGGGCTCTCCTCACCCGATCGGGTACTCGAATCGACGCTCGAAGTCGAAATGGACGATGGACGGATCGAAACGTTTCCTGCTTTTCGCGCCCAGTTCAACGGGTCTCGTGGCCCCTACAAGGGCGGAATCCGATATCATCCGGCCGTCTCGCGCGAGGAAGTCATCGCACTCTCGGGCTGGATGACGTTTAAGACAGCCGTCGTCGGACTCCCACTCGGCGGGGCAAAAGGCGGCATCTCGTTTGCGCCGAGTGACTACTCGACTACCGAACTCGAGCGCATCACTCGCTCGTATGCGGAAGAAATTCGCCCGCTCGTCGGTGAAGACCGGGACATTGCCGCTCCCGACGTGAATACGGGACAGCGCGAAATGAACTGGCTCAAAGACACCTATGAAACCCTCGAACGCACCACCGAACCAGGGGTCGTAACTGGGAAAGCCATCGACAGCGGCGGAAGCGCCGGTCGGGTCGAGGCGACGGGGCGGTCCGTCCAGATTGCGACACGGAAGGTCTTCGAGCATCTCGATCGCAATCTTCGGGACGCGACCGTGGCAATCCAGGGTTTTGGCAACGTGGGGGCGAACGCCGCCCGACTGCTCCACGAACTGGGTGCCAAAATTGTCGCCGTCAGTGATTCGTCGGGTGGCATTTTTCTCGAGTCCGGATTGGACCCGGAACGCATCGTAGCGCACAAAGAGGCCGGTAATTCGGTCGTCGATTTCGAGTTGGGTGATAAAGTATCGAATGAAGACGTGCTTACGATGGACGTCGACGTGCTGATTCCGGCAGCACTCGAAGGCGCAATAGACGCCGATCTCGCTCCTTCGGTCGAGGCCGACGTGATCGTCGAGGGTGCAAACGGCCCGTTAACCGATGCGGCCGACCAAATTCTCCGGGATGACTGTGTAATCGTTCGGGATATTCTCGCCAATGCAGGTGGGGTTATCGTTTCGTATCTGGAATGGGTCCAGAACCGCCAGCGATACTACTGGTCAGAAGAAAAAGTCAACAGCGAACTGGAAGCACGGATCGATCGGACCTTCGATTCGATCGTCGAGACCGAAGTAGATTCTGACGTGCCGGATCTCAGAACGGCGGCCTTTACCGTCGCTATCGAACGAATCAGAATGGCAGCAATGGAAAAAGGTGTCTGGCCGTAGTTTTCTCAGTCCAGAAATCCAGACTCGCCCAAACGAGTAACCGCTTCACGGAGCCGATCGGCGTCTGTTGCATATGAAAGTCTGGCATATCCCGGCGTGCCAAAGGCGGATCCGGGAACCGTGGCCACGTGGGCTTCTTCGAGTGCCGACGTGCACCAGGTCTCGTCGTCTGCGTCCACCGGGAGCATCATGTAGAATGCGCCTTCCGGGGTGGGGATGTCGATCCCATATTCGCCGAACTTCTCGAGAAGCAGGTCACGTCGCTCCTCGAATGCCTCGACCATCTTTTTGGTCGGTTCAGTCGGGCCTCGAAGCGCCTCCAGTCCCGCGTGCTGGACGAACGTGGCTGCCGATGAAACGGAATGTGATTGTATTTTTCCGGCCTGATCGACCAGGCCCTCGGGTGCAGCGAGGTACCCGAGGCGCCAGCCGGTCATAGCATATGCTTTCGAAAATCCGTTGACTGTGATCGTCCGCTCTGCCATACCGTCGAGGGAGGCCAGGCTCACGTGTTCGCTTGCATACTGGATCTCCCGGTAAATTTCGTCGGCGATTACCGTAATATCATGTTCCACCGCGAGATCGCGGACACCCTCCAGTGCGTCACGGGTGTACACCGCTCCACTCGGGTTGTTCGGCGAATTGACGATGAGGAGGTCGGTACTCGCTGAAAGTGCCTCGCCGAGGGAAGCGAGGGCGGGTTCGAGTCGGAAATCGGTGTCCCGGAGGTCGATCCGATTGAGATCGGCCCCGGCAAGTCTGGCAATTGCGGCATAGGAGACCCAGGACGGGTCGAGCAGAGCAACCTCGTCACCGTCCTCGACGAGGGTGTGGACGACCTCGAAAAGGGCTTGTTTTGCGCCCGGTGTCACCATGACGTTTTCCGATTTGTACGGGAGCCCGTTTGTCTGCAGTCTTTCGGCAATCGCTTCGCGAAGGGGCGGAATCCCGGTCGAGGGGGCGTATTTCGTTTCGCCGCTCGTGATTGCCTCTCTGCCCGCGGCTTTGATGAGCTCGGGAGTGTCGAAATCCGGCTCGCCCACCGAGAGATCGACGACATCGACGCCGTCTGCTTCGAGCCGGGAAGCTAGTGAACTCACCGCGAGGGTGGCACTCGGTTCGACCCTGGATACTCGGTCGGTGTAGTTCATTGCTCCCCCGCGAGCGCAATGGCGCTCTCGACTGTTTCGGCCCCTTTATCGACCCGATCCCGTGCTTCGTCCGCCGTCATTCCGGGACCGGTGACTCCAAACGCGACAGGCGTATCGCGATCCAGACTGACGTCGGTCAAACCCTGGGCACACGCATCTGCGATTACACGATCGTGAGCCGTGTCTCCGGTGATTATCGTTCCCAAAACGGCGACCGCGTCGATGTCCTCACGTCGAGCGAGTCGGTCGGCGGCGAGTGGAGCATCGTACGCGCCTGGAACGTATGTGGTCTCCCGTACCTCGACACCAGCATCCTCGGCAGTTTCCATCGCGTTCGTCTCCATTTGTTCGGTGATATGTCGGTTGCATTCGCCGACGACGAGCCCAAGAACCACCATACCCGTGCTGTCGGCTGCCGCCCTCCAAACGGTACCGTTCCCACACCCACCCTGCCCACTATTACTCCGAGTAGCCCTCCTGTAAGAACGCCCCTTCTGTCTCATACATCGAGACGAGCTCGGAGATGAACTCCTCGACGGTCTCGCCCTCTTCGAGGTGACCGTTGAGCCGCTCGTACAGTTCGGTATCTATCTCGATTGTGGTTCGCATCGTATACTCGTTCACGGCGAACCCCTGTAGGTGCTTCGACGATTTTCGACCCGCGTATTTTTTATCGGGCGAGGTGAAAGGCCGTTCATGTCCTTTCGGCGGTTCGGCCGTCGCCACGTGCTCGTGGCCCTCGGTGTAATCACCGTTTTCGCGCTGATTCTTCGGTTTGTTGCTCTCGGATGGCGCGTGTTCCACTGGGACGAGGCGCGTGTCGGGTACTGGACGCTTCGATATCTCGAAACTGGCGTCTGGGAGTATCGTGCTATCGTGCACGGGCCCCTGCTCTTTCACGTAAACGAATTCCTCTTCGGCGTTCTCGGGACGAGTGATGCGGTCGCCAGGGGACTGGTCGCACTCGTTGGTGGATTGCTGCCGCTTACGGCCTGGCTGTTTCGCTCCCGGCTTCGGGATCTGGAAGTCGTCCTCCTGGGGCTCATCTTGGCTGTCGAACCGGTCTTACTCTATTACTCCCGGTTCATGCGAAACGACGTTCTCGTGGCCGCGTTCTCGCTTTTACTGCTGGGATTTGCCGTCCGCTTTTTCGAGACTCGGCGGGATCGCTATCTTTACGGGGGCGTTTTGGCACTTGGATTGGCGTTCGGGACAAAAGAAATCGTGGTCGTGTACGTCGGGATCTGGGTCGGTGCTGTCGCCCTGTTGCTCGACCATCGGCTCTTTGTGGCCCGGGAGGTCGGATCCTCCTGGTGGAGTACCGCTCGATCGGTGGTGGGCCGGACCTATCGCGGGGCCGTCGAACATCGTGGGCCGCTGCTTTTGGGGGCCGTGGAATTTCTGTTGCTCATCGTGATCCTGTACGCGCCCCGGCCGGATTTGTATCTGGCTCTCGGTGACCTGGCCAGGCTTCCTGCGGTTCTCGGAGCCGGCACGATCGAAAGCGGAGAGAAACTGGTATCCCTCTGGATTCAGGGCGGGCACGAACACAGCTATATCGCATATCTCACGGATGCGTTAGTGACCACTGCCTCGGTCAGTCTTCCGCTCGTAGGGTTTTCCGTGTTCGGCTTCCTCTACGATCGGTATACTGGAGATTCCCCTCGGGATCTCGTCTCCTTTGGCTTTTACTGGGGCGTGACCGTGTTTTTCATCTATCCCGCGATTACTGATATATCGGCCCCATGGTCGCTCGTTCACGCACTGGTTCCGCTTTCGATTCCCGCCGCGGTCGGAATCGGAGTCGTATTCGAACGGGGATATCAAGCCTGGGAGGAAGAAGACACGGTCGGCGTCGCCATTGCGTTACTCGTTCTTCTCGCCGTCGTCGGCCAGGTCGGCATCACCGCTGCTGAAACCTCGTATCGGTCGCCGCAAGCCGATGATAACCCACTCGTCCAGTACGGACAGCCGGCGGGACACCTCCAGGCAACACTCGAAGACATCGAAGCGATCGCCCAGCAAAACGAGGGAACTGACGTCGTATTTTACGGCGATCACTTTGCCGTTCCAGACGAGTCCGTCGCCGACCAGCCACCGGCGAGTTCGAACTGGCTCAATCGAATGCCACTCGCGTGGTATCTCGAACGAGCCGACGTGAGGACGGACAGTGCCACGACCCGTGGTGGAATTGTGGGCGATCCACCAGTCGTCATCGCTCGGGTCGAGCACTATAGCGATCTTTCCGACCGGCTGGACGGGTACGAGGCACGGACCTACGAAATCACGGCCACCGGAACCGAGACTGTCTTTTTCTTCGACGAGCGGGCTCTGAACAGTACCGGGTCCGACGAACTTTCTTGAGTATCCACGAACGTGGGCATCTTTCGGGCGTCTCGGCAACGCTTAACCATACTCGTCGACAATCGTCGCCCAAATGAGGAATCCTTTGCCCGATGTCACTCTCGGAATTGTTGGCGGTGGCCAACTCGGCCGAATGCTCGGTGAGGCGGCGAGTCCACTCGGCGTCGAGACGGTCGTTCTCGATCCCACGCCGGACTGCCCGGCCATTCCCCCGGCCGCCGATCAAATCGTCGCGGATTTCGACGATCTCACGGCCATCAAATCCCTCGCCGAACGAGTCGACGTGTTGACTCTCGAAATCGAACTGGCCGACCCGGACGCGCTGGAATCGGTGATCGAAGCGACTGGCACACCCGTCGAGCCAGCCCCGAGCGACCTTCGGATGACACGGGACAAACTCGCGGAAAAACAAGCCCTCGAAGCGGCTGGAATACCCGTGCCTGCGTACGAAGGTGTCGATGATCCTGGAGACCTACGGACAGCCTTCGAGTCGCTCGGATCGCCACTCATGCTCAAAGCCCGCAGAGGTGGATACGACGGGCGCGGGAATGCGATCGTCGAAAGCGTCTCGGATGCGGAATCGTCTTTCAGAATGCTTTCGGGACTCATCGCGGAGGAGCTGATCGACTTCGAGCGCGAACTCAGCGTGATCGGGGTTCGGGGAACGGCGGAACAGCGGACCTACCCAGTCGGCGAAAACGTGCACGAAGCCGAAATCCTCCGGGAAACGATGGTTCCCGCCCGCACGAGTGAGACACAACAGGACCGTGCCGATGATGTCGCCCGGTCGGTTCTCGAAGTATTGGAGGGACGCGGTGTCTTCGGAATCGAACTCTTTGAGACCAAAGGTGGGGATATTCTAGTCAACGAGATCTCCCCCCGCCCACACAATTCTGGGCATTACACGATCGAGGGGGCCGTAACCTCCCAATTCGAACAGCACGTTCGAGCCGTCCTGGGCCTTCCATTGGGTTCGACCGAACTCAGGGCACCGACGGCGATGGCGAACGTCCTTGGAGACGGGAAGGAGGCACGACCCGTCACGCTTTCGGGCACCGAGTCGGTGCTTTCGATGGAGGGAGTTCATTTTCACTGGTACGGCAAACGGGAGGTTCGCCCGTTGCGCAAACTCGGTCACGTAACGGTAACCGGGCCGGATCTCGACGCGAATCGGCAACGCGCGATCGAAGCAAGGGAAACACTCAGGTTCGCGGGAAGGGATGACTGAGCCATGACGGACGTTTCCGAACTCCGGGAGCTCTTCGAGACAGAAGCAACGCGGGACCGGCCGGCGGCAGATCGACCGAACGTCGGCATTATCATGGGTAGTGACTCGGATCTCGATGACATGGCGGGAGCCTCGGAGGCGCTTGAAGCCCTCGGATTCGAGGAATTGACGGATTACGATCACCCACCGGACGCCGAGTATACATACGAAACCTGGGTCGTTTCGGCCCATCGAACCCCGGATCTCATGTATGCGTACGGCAAAACAGCAGCGGCCCGTGGCCTCGATGTCATTTTGGCCGGTGCCGGCGGGAAATCCGCGGACCTTCCGAACATGACGGCTTCTATTGCGTATCCGGTTCCAGTAATCGGCATTCCGGTCCAGGAGAAGTCAGTCGATTCGGTCCTCGGGATGCCAACCGGCGCTCCGATCACCGTCGTCGACGCGGGAAAATCGTACAATGCAGGCCTCTCGGCGGCTCAGATCCTCGCGATCGGTGACGAGCAACTTCGGGATCGACTTCTCGATCTTCACGACGCACAATCGGAGGACGTCGCGACCGTCTCAAAGTCCCTTCACGAACAGGGAACGCGAACTTTCCGGGAGTCGAACTGAAGCAGCGAAGGTCGGTTGATTCGCCCGCTATTTCACAGGGAGCGTCTGGTGGTATATCGCTGTTTGACGTCTTCAACGAGGAGTTTTGCCCCGAGTCGGGCCAGGGCAATTCCACTGCGGAATCCCTCGCTAGGCCACCAGAGTTCGTCCTCGCCGGCAATGCTGTTTTCGCCGAAGTCATCGAATGCGCTGTATTCCTCGAAGAGGGCTTCGAGAGCAACCTCCCGCTCGACTTCGGTCGTGGATTTGTAGACCTCGTCGACCCGGTCGACGAGTTCCTGTGACGTGTCGATTCGGTCGACCATGGTGTGGTAGGTTTCCGCCTCGAGGAGACCATATTCGTATTTCAATTTGCTCATCCCTCGTGCGGCTTCGTAGGTGGCTTCGGCAATGTCGTCCCGCGAGAGGTGTTCGGTCTCGTAGCTCAACATACGCTTCCAACTCGGCTCCAGAAGTAGTTCGCGGTGATCCTCGAGGGAGTCGGCAAAGAGCGTGAATCCGTATTCGTCCGGATTTTCGAAAGCCGGGCTCCCCGGATCGAGGAACGGGGCGTAGGGGGCGACGAACGGAATGATTCGTTCGTCGTCGATGTTTTCTAAGAGGTGTTCTGCGTATTCGACACACCCGACGGCATCCTCGTAGGTTTGGCCGGGGAGACCCACCATGTAGAAGAGGTCGATGTTCTGACAGCCGTTGTCGAGGGCTGCGCGCATCGTGTTCTCGATGGCGTCGTTCGAAACGGCGAATTTCCCCATTTCCTTTCGGACTTCCGGGACGTGTGATTCCGGACTCAATTCGAGGTTATACTTCGAGACGGCCTCGTCGATCATTGTGAAGTACTCCTCGCTTGCGGGACCGAACAATTCGAAGATGAACTCGTTCGGCACGTTCTCCTGGGCCAGCCGATCGAAGAACTCTCTTGCGTAGTCCCACCCCCCTTGTCGGAGGTCGTGGACGACGAAAATCGGACCCTCGGAGAATGAACGAATGGCTCTGATGTCCTGGATTAATTTCTCCGGGGAACGGAAGGCCGGTTCCTGTCGGCCGTGAACGTCGGCGTACGAATCGGCCCCGCCACAGAACGAACAGGCGTGCCGACATCCTCTCGAAGTGAGAAGCATCGTGATCGGCTTATCGAGCCACCCACGATGGGGGATAACTTTTCGGATACTCCCGTACTTGAACACCGACTTGACGGCGTAGGTATAGGATGGAATCGACGCCTCGTCGAGGGCATCGGGGAGATACGTGAGTGAGTTAACAATTGTCTCCTCGCCGTCTTTGTAGGTCAGGTTCGGCACGTCCGAGAGGTCGTCTCCAGACTCAATCGTCTGAACGAGATCTGCGACGGGTTTTTCGGTCGAGTCCCCTCGAACGACGTAATCGACTGATGGGTACTCGATCAGGTCCTCGTGAAAGTACGTCGAACTGAGCCCACCGAAAATGACCGGGGCATCCGGGTGATGTTTCTTGATCAGCCGGGCGATTTCGATCGCCCCGTGCGCGTGGGGTAACCAATGGAGATCCACGCCGAATATCCGGGCGTCGGAGTGGGCGATCTCCTTTTCGGCATCGAAGTCGGGGTCGACGAGCATCTCGTGGGCGAGATTGACGATTTGTGCGTTGTATCCGTTTTGTTCGAGCGTATCCGCAATGGACGTCAACCCGATCGGATACATTTCGAAGACCGGAGAGGACGGGATAACGTCGCTGATCGGCCCGATCACCTCCGCTCGCTCGCGGAAGTCATAAATGCTGGGTGGGTGAAAGAAGGTCACGTCCGGATCTGAACTGAAGAAATTCGCAACCCCATCGAGACCGTGCGTCTTCAAACCCATACCAAACCTATCGGCTCATGTACTATGGTACTGGTGGTTTTTCTCACGTGTAGCGAGAATGTGAGAGCTGAACATGGTCGGATCCGGGAATTTGAACCGTGATAACACGTCTCTTACACTGGCTGGTTTCTCATCATATCAATTAATAATACTGATCGGGTCTCAGGATCGAATTTTGGAATGAGAATCGGTTATTGAATCGGTCGGCGCGAAACGACGGGCAGCGCGAAGAGACGAATTCCAAACGGCTGCAAACAAATTGCACGAACCGTATCGATACAGACGAAGAACGTCGGATTCGACTGCAAACGCTTGTGCATTTTTACGCCGAGAACGGGAACGAGGGGGCAGAAATATCCGTGTTCACAGGTGATGAAAGTGCCACGGTACCAAGGCCCGTTTGTGTGAGATTCCTCGGCACATGTCAATGGCTGAAACACCCAAAAATACGGGTTACACCGGAACTGTCGCAAAAATCAACGTTTATGGTGGGGCGGATCTAAGCCCCGAGTGTTACGAAACCACTTATGAA
>CAZJZA010000029.1:0-11551 GCA_964550355.1 uncultured Halobacteriales archaeon | reverse complement strand
TCGAGAAATGGGTCGATTAAGCGAATGCCTTGATCAACAAGCCCAGAACTATGATGGGCTCCGACGATTCCAGCGAGAAATAAATTATAGGAGTTGACTTCTTTCTTTTGACGTGCCCATTCAGACATATTTAGACCGAGATCTCCTTCGAGACTTTCTCAAACCGATATGTTGAGTTGAACTCCTCAAGCACAATTTGGCTGAAATCTCTTAGAGAACGTGACGTAGTAGCAGGCTTTGCGTGGATATTGATATCGTCTCCCTCTATCGCGATTTGGAAGGGTTCTCTTGTTTCTGTGTCAAAAACAAGGAAGTCACCCACGTCCCAAACCGAATACTTGTATCTCCTTTTTCTATCTAAAATATCGGATTCCAACTTTTCAACGAGTGATGAATCACCCCCATCAGTCGTGACGCCGGCCGATGCTGGTTCATTGGCTTCTTCAACTAATCGGAGAGTTGTTGATCCATCAACCGAGAACCCGTCCTCAAAGGATTCACGAGGACGCTGTTCTACCTCAAAATTTTCCGCATCATGTGTTTCATAACTGGCAGAAAGCTTTGAGATCGTTTCGTAGCCTTGACTCTCTGACCCTTCTCGAACCCGGGGTATCGAATAGTATCCTTCCTGTTTAACTGCGCCCTCTAGCGCGTCGATTGGACTGTTTCTCTGGGTAAACTCGACCCTAGATGGACGGGCATTGAATATATCCTCAACATCGTCCAAGTCTTTCTGTTCACCTCCGTGGAAGCGGATACTCAGGCTCTTATCACTGAAATATGGGTTGTACTTTGCAGTGAAACCGGATAGAGAAGTATCTTCCAACTCCTCATTAACCATACCTTCCAAATCAGATGGCGACAGATAAACCCGGTCCAATTCTGGGAGATGCTTTATTAGCTTCTCAACTGTGCGTTTTGTCCACTTGCGGCGTTCTGCCGTAAGAACACGGAGATATCCATCCTCTTCAAGCAAAATGAATTGGTCAGTCCGGCCGTAATTTGGAGTCTTTATCTCTAAGTAAGAGACATCGGAATTGAGCCTCTCCTCAGAGAAGGCATGTTGGTTTATGAAATCCTTAGCGTACTTGGAGATGTTTTCAGAGTTGTATAACTCTTGAAGCCGTTTATCGAGTTGTCCTAAAGGAAGGCCCTTACTTTTAGCTATGAATGTCTTTAGCTCGGTAGATTTCTGTTTCTTTTTTGCTTCCTCAACAGCCTCCTCGTCCGTTTTAGTCACATGGTCGATTAGGGTGTTGATGATTTCCCGGGTATCATCTTTTTTTATTTTGCTTGGGTTGAATTTCATAGTTCCTTGACCATGGATTGACCCACGGTTTTACTCCGGCTGTAATTAATCCCCGGTTGATGCTTTTGGTCTACAGCCTCATCTAAACACCTAATTCCCATATATGTACGGCACAAACTGAATGTGGAACTCCCCATTTTCGATTTCATTTCATTCCACCCGCCAAAAGGGGCGGCGCAGAGTCACGCCTATTTTCCAAAAATTCGCTACGTGTTAACGGCCTCCTCTACTATTTCAATTTCTTCTTCTGTTTGCCCGTACAGGTCATAGACTATCTCATCTATCAAATTGTCAGTTTTCTTTATTTTCTCATCCAGTTTCTCGGCACGCTCCACTGCCTCCAAGTACCGCTCCAGCCCCTCTTCCACGTCGTCGGGTTCCGGAAGCGTTAACGCCTCCAGTCGGTCGATCAACGAGTTCGTTTTCGTGGCCGTCTCGCGAAAGTTTGCGAACCCGCCGGCCTCCTCGACCGCAACGGGGACGAAGGCCTCGATCAGGTCCGCCTCGGTTTCCGTGAGGTCGGTTAGCCTCATCGCGGGCATCGGTTCGGTTTCGGTGTAGCCCCACTGGTCGGTCTCATGGGCGTCTTCGTCCTCGGGTTTGTAGCGGGCCGAGGCATGGATGACGACTGTGTCATTGCTCTCCTTGTCGCAGGTGACTGAGCCGATCCGGAGGTTTGCGTAGTCCTCTTTTGTAGCGGTTAGTTTGGTGTCGCCGACGCCTTCTGGGGGTTGGTAAACTCCCACCTCAGTGAGTGCGGACCCATCATGATCGGAGTCAAAATAATCGAATAGATTGAGATTTTGGTTTCGAACCCTCGACTCATACGACTGCATCTTATCGGCTAAGAAGCAAATATAGTCGTAGAGTTGGTAATCATCATAGCTCATTAAATCATTTTCCCCAGTATCAAGCCATCTTAGATGGGTATTTTCCCAATTTTCAGACTCAATAGTAACGGAATGAAAATTAGATGGAATGTATATCGGTAGCTTTCCGATGTATTGTGGTTGGTATCGATAGTATCCGCCAGACATTTTTGGGCTTAGCAGTTCGAAAACCAGCTGAATCGGTGAGGAATTGAATATTGCACTTAGATAGCGAACATCGAGTTTCTCGTTTTCGACAACACCCCCATAAGCAGTAGTGAGTGTCCTGACATTACCATCACTATCAAAGGTACATCGAGGATGAGTTGAAATGTCCGGGAAAACCACCTTTGGAAGATGGTGATTTTCCTTCACATGTGGAAATTCATACCAGGTTAATCCGGCCTCTTCTATGGTTTTGTTATAATAGCGTCTATCTCGTAACTCGGATTCGAATTGTTTGAGGTGTTCTTTCGCTTCTGGATAATCATCTATATTGACCAACGAAAGACCACCGTTTTTCCCAACAGTATAAGGAAAGAGCAAAAATTTCCCAATCTCGACGGGGGAAAATCTGCTCACATCACCTCCGTCCAAAACAGGCTTGAGAAGCTCTGTCTCGACTGGAATTTCTGATACATCCTCGGCCTCAAATAAGAATGCTTCTTTTAAACCAGTTGAAACACTTTTTGATATTTCAATTAGCTCGGAAGTATTTGTGGCATTTTCTCTAAGCGATTCGATTACTCGCTTTTCGTCTTTACTCGGAAATACCCACGCTTTTTTAGGGTCAAGTTCATCTGTGGATATTTGTGAGGCGTTCTGAGACTGGCCTAGTAATGTATTTCGAACATCTGATTCAGATCCATTCCGAAGATGAACATATTCGAATGATTCCGTATGCGTTTGATCCAATAAGAGAATTAAGGGGTAAGTAGTAGTTCCTTGGAATATCGGTGCATCTTCAAAATCTAATATGGTATCAACATTCGATTTGTTAACGATGACTTCCTTGAGGTATTCACCGTAATCAGCGGCCAAAAATCGGTTCTGAACAATATATCCAAATTTCCCAGCTGGATTTAGTAGACCGAGAGCTTGTTCAATAAATACACCATAGGCATCGTATTTTGATTTGGCCGAGTCAAATACTCTTCTTTGGTAAGACCTTTGTTTTTCTGGAATTTTTTGGAAACGGAGCCAAGGCGGGTTACCTATCACAGCATTGAACCCAGCATTGGTTTTTTCACTTCCATCTTTCTGATAGAAGACTTCTGGAAACGCTAGCTTCCAATGGAAGACATTTTGCTCCTTGAAAATCCTCTGCGCCGTAATAAACCAGTCTGCCTGTTCCACACTTTCCCATTCCTTATCGTCTTCAAGCGCCTTCGCCATCCGCTCGTAGGCTCCACTCGGCACGTCAACCTCGAATTTCTCGGCGGTATGGACGTTTGCCATCGCCACGAGCCGCTTGCGGAGTTCATCCTGCTCTATTTCCGCGTACCTGCGCTTCATCTCGTGCACGTCCTCGACCGTTTCGTTCTCAATCGAAAGAAACTCGCCATAAATGTCCATCAGGCGTTCGATGGTACCCTCGCGGGTTGCCCCAAATTCAGCCAGCGAGAACTGCTCTTCTTCCCCATTTGCGTCGGATTCTAGCTCCTCGATGGCCTCGATATCAGACCCTACCAGCGAATTCCCCTGCTTGAAGTGATGATCGAGGAACGCCAGCGGTCGGTCTGCCGCCAATGTCTCCAGCCACATAGAGAGCTTCGCCAACTCGACGGCCATTCCGTTGAGGTCCACCCCGTAGATACACTCCTTGGCGATTTCCCGCCGAACGAACTGTTCGTCGAACGCAACCCCCAGTTCGGCCTCAACGTCCCGCACCTCGGACATCACCTGCTCTGAAAGATAGCCAGTCGCTTTCGTCAGGAAATGACCGCTTCCCATTGCGGGGTCGAGAATTCGCAGATCGGTGACCCTTCTGAGGAACGGGCCCAGGTACTCGTTCGTCCCTGGTTCGAACCCCTGGTCGATCAGGTCCTCCCGAATCTCCTCGACCAGCGGCCCGACCGTTTCCTCGACGATGTAAGTTACTACGTAGTCGGGCGTGTAGTAGGCTCCTGTCGCCTTGCGCTCGCCTTCGTCATTGACTACGTAGAGCCCACCCGAGGGAACCGTCTCGACCGCATTAGCGACCGAAACATCTGTTGCCGGTTTCCAGACCTGCCCCCCGTCAGACCCGACCGCCGCGTACGCCTCCGGAGCGATGCGGAACTGGTGTTCGAGCAGGCCTTCGTAGACGCTCCCGAGGTGGCGGGTGTCGAGATCTGCGTAGTCTGCAAGAACAAATCGGCCCCCATCGTTTTGCGTCGTCGAGAGCCGGTAAATGACCTCCGCGAGGTGACGATTGCTCACCTGCTGTTCGGTAAGGAAGGAGTGGGCTTCGTGATCGAACAATCCGCCATTGTACGGGGGAATTCCGAGTGATTCCTCACCCTCGTCAATTAGCCGGAATAGGTCCTCCAGACGGCTCCACATCGTGGTGGAATAGTCACTGAATTCATCTCCGAACCCCTTGTCGACCTCTCCAATTCGGTCGTGAATGTCAAGCCGGAGTTCGTCGAGACTGAAATTCTGGTCGTATTCGTCCTGAGACGCATGATCTTCGGGGTGGATGAGACCACGGGCCTCCGCATAGAGGACAAACATCAACCGATAAAGAAAAACCAGCGATTGCTCTTTGAGTTCGTCGAGAGATTCCCCGTCCTCGGGGTCGATATCTAGCTCGTCGTTCGTGTCGATGAAGCCACGACCGAGCACTCGGAGCGCGGTGAAGACGTTGTCCTGAAGGTCCTCCCCGAGTTCCTGCGAGGCTGTTTCACTGTCTGACCAGACTTCATCGAGAAATGTCGTTCCGGCCGACTCACGGAACGCCTCCGGTCGGAAAAGCACGTAGAAATATTTGAACGCCTCGAGATGGCCCCGTTCGAGCAATTCGGGAAGGTCGATTTCGTAGTACGTTTGGGTCTCATAATCTTTGGTCCCGTAGAGTCGCCACTTCCGTCCATTAGTAAGGATCCCCCACTGGATGTTTTCAGAGGTGTTTTCCAGATAGTGTTTGATCTGGTGAGACGCGTTGCGATAGGGCCGCGTTTCAGCGAATCGGGTAGTGAAATCTGCGTCCCATTGCTTGGCCTCCAAGAGCCCGATCCCGCCTTCGAAAAGCTCCGTGGTGTCTTTGGTGTGTGAATAGACGGTCGCGGCGTCCCTGCGCTCCATTTCGCTCTCGAAGAGCAATTCGTCGACGTAGCCGCCTCCGTCCGGAAGCGTCACCTCGACTTGGGTTCCGAATCCCAGTATTTCCAGCACCTCGTCGATCCAATTGTCGATGAGTGGGTCTTCGCTATAGCCGTCTACAAGATCCCCTTCGAGGTCGTAGAGGGATTGGAGCTCCTCCATCGCCGCTTCTGCGTCTTCCTCACAGTCCCACTCCTCGCGTTCGCTTAGCCGCTCGTCGAGATAGTGGCTCGAAAACAAATTGGAATTAACGTAGGGTCGTTCCGGGATGGTTGCCTGACTCATTAAGGATACCAAACACACCGCCAACGAGCTACAAATAACTGACGGGCGGTCCACAAAATATCAAACCGTTGTGGAATATTCGTCCGGGCTGCCAATAATCGTCGTATCAGCAATTATTCCGATCCTCACCCCCACATCATCTCCACAAATCCCTGTTGTCTAATGGAGATATCGTAAGTTTGGATCATAAACCAACCCCCTTACTCAATCAAGCAGATCTCGACTTTCCCTCGTATCCCCATATTCCCTCGTAGAAGGGCCAAGATTTGGCCCGTGAATTGATGAATATGAACTTGGATTTCCTGTCACAAGATCTGGATGTCGTTTTCGTCACACCACCGAAGAAAATGGTTGGTTCGGTACGTATGGCCTCGACAATCAAAAAAAAGTGGAACCGCGCTACGGTGTCTCCTCGTCCGTTCCCGACCCATCCACGTCACCGACCGGGTCCTCCTGTTCGAGATCCTCGCTTTCAGCGGATATGTCCACAGACGACCGCTCCTCGGCTGGCTGTGCGGTATCCCTTCCCCCGTTCTCCGGGGCAGTCTCACTGGCCCCAGTATCCTGGTCCGGACGGTCGTCGATCGAGATCAACTCCCGCCGAATCGCGATTCCCAGAGCGATGAGCAGAATCCCAAGCAGGACCAGGATCCAGGATTGGGTCACGAAGACGGAAACCGTCCGATCGAGGAGTCCGACTACCAGATCGGAGAGTCCCGCTGACATGTCACCCTGGGTGGCGATTGCCGCGATTTCGGTTTCCGCCCGGGACCCGATCCCCATGAAGCCCAGAGCGGAGATGAGCCCGGTCACCGTTACGGCCGAACCGACGCTTAGCAGCCCGGAGGATCGAGTCCGGGCCACCCACCCAATGAGCAACGCCCCACCGAGGGCCACGAGTGGGAGGACGAAGACCAGCAGGTCCAGAATCGAGACGAGACCCCGAAGCTGGTCGAGCTGTTCGCGTTCCTCCGCCCCAAGTTCCTCGGTCAACTCCATCGTATCGGGGAGTTCCTCGTCGAGTTGCTCGCGAGTGAGTTGCTCGACGGCCTCTTCCAATTCAGCCCGAATCTGCTCGACAGCACTCATAAACTCCGGGTAGGTCATATCCGGATCGAGAAGCGCGTCGATGCGGAGGGTCCCCAGGTCGATGAGCACGGACTGCAGTTCTGCGGGCTGGTCCGATTCTTCCACCCGTGTCTCGAGTTCGGCGATCGCCTCCTCGCGAATCTGGTCGCGTCGGTCCTCGTAGGCAGTTTCGAGTTGCTCCTGGGTGAGTTCCGGTTCAGTTTCCGCCTGAATTCGCGCTAATTGCTCGGCTTTGAACTCCTCGCGAGCTGACTCGAACGCGGACTCGCTCTCGATCATCTCCGCGAGCCCGGGATCGAATTCCGAAAGGCCCTGTTCGTCCAAGAGTTGACTGGCAAGTTCGGCCGCGAGGTCGTCTTTGAGCGGCGTCGTGTTGATTGCCAGATAGAGGTCTTCGCGGTCACCGTGAAGGTAGGCATACGCCCGATCGATGTTCGCCTCCGTTTGGTTCTTTAGATACGCTTCGGTCACCACCGCCGAGAGGAGTTGCTCTGGTGCAGGCCCTTCCTGGGTAACGCTGCTGTCAGTTTCTGCTTCGAGTTGTGTCTGGGCCTCATCGATGAGGACCGAATACGCCTCTTCTTCGGCCAGACTGTCTGAAACGTAGTCGCCGTTTAAGACGGTCCGTTCGGCACCGACAACGAGGTTCGCGGTCCCGAGTGAGAGCACCAGGACGAATACCAAAAATGCAACAACGATCGTTCGGCCCAGTTTCCCCACCATGTTGACGTGTACCAAGAAGCGGGTAATGAAGGTTGCGGGACGACCACCGCTATCGGCGACAATCGCGGCGGCGTGGGGCAGAAACTGGCGTCCGCAAATCCAGGAAGAGACCCATAAATAGCGTCAGGGAATCGATAGAGCGATTTGATACGCATCTCGGTCGGAAATGCGGGCATGAAGAACTGGTTTGGTCTCCCAAGAATGAGTTCCTATCCCCCGTTTTCGATCCGACGTTTCACAGCCCAATCGTTTTCGATCCGGCGTTTCACGGCCCGATCGGGTGGAAGGGTCCCGTCAGTAAAGACACGGCAAACACGTGGTTTCATTACCCAACGGGCCTTTGAGCCTGTGTTGATCACGAGTGACGGATGACGAAGGAACCGGGAGAGATCCTCTACGGGAGGGGCGGTCACCGGTACGTAATGGACGGGTCTTCGATTGGGTCCCGATTCCGTACCAGTCACTCGACGAATCTGGACAGATAAAGCGCGTCAATCAGGCGTGGCTCGACACGCTTGGCTACGAACGCTCGGCCGTCGAAGGAAATCAATTCGCGGACTTCCTCAGCGACCAATCGAGAGAAACGTTCCAGGCGCAGTTTCAGACCCTCCTCACCAGGGGCCGACACTCGGGGACCGAATTCGAACTCCGTCATGCAGCCGGTCACCTGGTGCCGGTGGCCTTCGAAGGGGCAGTCGAGTACGGCGAGACGAAAACCGTTCGACGGACACACTGTCAGTTCTTCGAGATCGAACAAAAAGCCGAACGGAACGATCGTCTTTACGCCCAGAACGCGAAAATCGAGGCGCTTCACGACGTCGCGATGGATATCGAAAAGGAAACGGACGAAGCGGCGGTATACGAGGCGCTCGTGAACGCCGCAGAAGAGGTCCTCGATTTCGATATCGCCATCGCCGATGCCGCAGAAGACGGATACCTGGTTACCAGGGCCATCTCGAAGAACGTGCCAGAGAGTGAGTACTTCGAGCGCGTCCCCATCGCCGACGAGACGAAACTCGGGACCCACGTCTATCGAACTAACGAAACCTCACTAGTTCGGGACCTCGAGGACGACGATTCGTCCCAGGTCGACCATCAGTTCCGCTCGGCACTGACCGTTCCCATCGGCGAACATGGAGTCTTCCAGGCGGTCAGCCACGAGCCCGGGGCCTTTGACGAAACGGATCGAGATCTGGCCGAACTCCTGATCTCTCACATCCGCAATGCGCTCAGTCGGCTCGACCAGCTCGAAACCCTCGAGCAACGAACGGCGTCACTGAGCCGTGAACGAAATCGATTGGCAGCGATTTTCGAAACTGTTCCAGAACCCGTCGCGCACGTCAGGTACGAGGACCGAAAGCCGATCGTCGTCGCCGTGAACTCCGCGTTCGAGGATACCTTTGGGTACGATACCGACGCGATCGAGGGACAGTCGCTCAACGAACTCATCGTCCCAGAAGAACGGATGGAAACGGCCCGCGAACTCGATCGGGCAGCGGAGACAGCCGACGTCGTCGAACGGGAAGTCTCGAGAGTAACGACAGAGGGCGAACGGACCTTCCGCCTCCGGTCGTCCGTTCTGGACACCGGCGGGGAACCCGAAACGCTGGCCATTTACGTCGATTTGACCGACCAAAAAGAGCGGGAACGGGAACTCGAACGGGAAAACGAACGGCTCGAGCAGTTCGCCAGCATCGTCTCTCATGACCTGCGATCGCCGCTCACCGTCGCAAGTGGGCGGCTCGAACTCATCTCGGAGGAACACGAGAGCCCCCACATCGAGGAAATCAGGCGGGCAATCGAACGGATGGACGCGATCATTGACGATGTACTAACGCTCACCCGCAAAGGCCAAACGGTAACTTCCGCTGAGAAAGAGCCGGTCGACCTGGCCGAACTCGCCGAGACCGCCTGGCACGCGGTCGATTCGGCGGATGCGACCCTGGAGGCCGAAACCACCAAAACGCTACACGCCGATCGGAGTCGTCTCCGACGGGTCTTCGAGAACCTCTTCTGGAACGCGGTCGAGCACGCCGGACCCACAGTGATCGTCACCGTCGGTGAGATGGACGACGGGTTCTTCGTCGAAGACGACGGCCCGGGAATCCTCGAAAGCGAGCGAGAACGGGTGTTCGAATCCGGCTACACGACGACACGCGACGGGACCGGTTTGGGCCTCGACATCGTCGAAGAAATTGTCGGGGCCCACGGCTGGTCCGTCGAACTCCGGGCCGCCCCGAACGGGGGCGCCAGGTTCGAGGTCCGGACGAATTGAGATCGTGACCGGAGGCCGCGACTACTGAAGGCTCTGATAGAGCAAGACCGTCACGGGCTCGGAGATCCCGATCGGGTCCTAAACCCTCACCCCGCACTAGATTCGACGCCCCCAACACGTTGCTGCGGTTTTCGACCGTAATTGATCCACTCCGTTTTCAGGGTATCCGTTATTGGCGTGTGAGTGGGTTTTTATAGAAGGGGCGGCCAATCCCGCAACTATGTCGCCTCGGAGGGATCCCTAATGCACATCCTCATCGTTGGGGCCGGGGAGGTCGGCTCCTCGATTGCCGCCAACCTCGCGGGCACACACGACGTGGTCGTCATCGAGAGTGACCCGGAGGTTGTCGACGAGCTTACCTTCTCGCTGGATGTTCTCGCCGTCGAGGGCGATGGAACGGATCTGGATGTCCTCGAGGAGGCGGGCATCGAACGGGCAGATATGGTCATCGCGGCCACGGATAGTGATGAGACAAACATCGTCATCAGCGGCACTGCCAAAACGGTGAGTGAGACATTCACCATAGCCAGGATAAAACGACGGAGCCTGTTGACGACCTGGCAGCAGTCCCACGGGGCCTTCGGCGTCGACTTTATGGTGTGTACTGATCTGGTCACCGCGGAGGCGATCTTCCGCATCTCGGAGGTCCCCCACGCCCACGACGTCGATACGTTCTCGAACGAACTCGTTCGAATGGTCGAACTGGGAGTCGAACCGGATAGTCCGATCGCGGGCAAAACCGTCCACGAAGCCGACCAGTACGACTCGATGACCTTCGCCGCAATCTTTCGCGAGGAACAGCTAATCGTGGTTACCGGAGACACCACGATCGAAGCCGGAGACAACATCGTAGTCATCGGCAGTCAGGACTCGGTCCGGTCGTTCGCCACCGAGATGGCCACCGAACCGGACGAGGAGATCTCCGACATCGTGGTCGTCGGGGGGAGCAAAGCCGGCCATCAGACCGCCCGGGTATTCGAAGAACACGGGTACCGGCCCCGACTCATCGAACGAGACTCCGACCGAGCGCGATACCTCGCCGAGGAACTCTCGAATACGACAGTCTTGGAGAGTGACGCTACGGACACGGAATTTCTCGATCGGGAGCACGTTGGCGACGCCGACGTGGTCGTCGTCTGTCTCGAGAGCGACGAAAAGAACTTGCTCGTCTCGCTTTTGGCCCGGAAACTCGGCGCAAAACGGACGGTCGCGATCGTCGAAACCGCCGACTATGCCGACCTCTTCGAGGCAGTGGGGGTCAACATTGCAGTCGACCCGCGCATGGAGACCGCAGAGGAGATCGTCCGCTTCACTCGCGAGAGCCACACGGAGAAAGTTGTGATGCTCCAGCACGATCGGGCCGAGGTTCTGGAGGTCGAACTTGACGAGGAGAGTGCAGTTTCGGGGAAACAGCTCGTCGATGTCATCGATGATCTTCCCGGTGGGGTCGTTATTGGGGCAATCTCCCGGAGCGGAGCACTCGTTACTCCCCGGGGGGATACGGTCTTCCAGCCGGGAGACCACGTGGTGATATTCGTCGATGCACACGTCCTCAACGAGGTCGTTTCACAATTCTAGAATGGTTCCCCATCCCGATTCGCGTATTTCTTTATCCATCCGAACCATCCGTGGGCATGAACGGGGCGGAGGGGACCTGACGTGAGCTTCAGCATCGGATGGCGAGCGTGTGTTGGGAGC
>CAZJZA010000028.1:0-11716 GCA_964550355.1 uncultured Halobacteriales archaeon | reverse complement strand
CAGTCGGACATGGACGTCATCGCCCCGGTCCGTGAACTGGATTTGACCCGCGAGTGGGAGATCGAGTACGCAGAGGAGAAGGGGCTCCCGGTCGACAGCGGTAACGACGGGACCTGGTCGATCGACTCGAACCTCTGGAGCCGCTCGATCGAAGGCGGGCACCTCGAGGACCCCGGCTACGTCCCGACGGCGGAAATCTACGAATGGACCGAGGAACCGAGTGGCGAGACCGAACTCGTGGAAATCGAGTTCGAGGAAGGGGTTCCGGTGGCCCTCGACGGCGAGGAGATGGGGCCAGTCGAACTCATCACCACGCTCAACGAAGTCGCCGGCGCTCACGGCGTCGGTCGCACGGACATCATGGAAGACCGCATTCTCGGGTTGAAGGTCCGAGAGAACTACGAGCATCCGGCGGCCACGACCCTGCTCGCGGCTCACGGGGCCCTCGAATCGTTCGTCCTCACCGCCGAGACCCTCGAGTTCAAGGGTCAGGTCGACGATATGTGGGCGAAAAAGGCCTACCAGGGACTGCTCGCCTCCCCACTCGTCGATAGTCTCGACGCGTTCATCGAGGACACTCAGACCGTCGTCACGGGGACCGTAACGATCAAGTTCGAAGGAGGGCAGGCCCGCCCCGTCGCCCGCGAGAGCGACAACGCGGTCTACTCAGAGACCGCGGCCTCGTTCAACACCGAAGCCATCCTGGGGGACATCGAACAGGGCGATGCGACCGGCGTCGCGAAGTACCACGGGTTCCAGGACCGCCTCGCGGCCTCGGTCCAGGCCTCGACGAACGTCTCGGACTTCGCGGCCGACGGGATTTCGACCGGAACGGACGACGAATAACAGGGTAGACAATGACCGAGGACACATCGGAAACGACAGACGAAGACGCTTCCGGAGAGAAAACGGACGAAGCCGTTCCCGGAGAGAATGAGGACAATGGCAGCGATAGCGGGAATGACGCCGGAGAGACGGTCGTCCGCCGGGATCGTTTCAGTGGCGGGCCGGCCCGGGACTTCCTCTCCTCGATGGCCGCCGATGCCCGAATCTTCGAGGCCGACCTGGCCGTCGACCGGGCCCACGTGGTCATGCTGGCCGAGCAGGCGATCATCGCCGAGGACACAGCGGGGGACATCCTCTCAGCCCTCTGCGAGATAGAAGCGGCGGGGCACGGGGCACTCCCCGACGGCGAGGACGTTCACGAGGCCATCGAAACAGCTGTCATTGACGCCATCGGCCCGGAAGGTGGACGGATGCACACCGGCCGGTCGCGCAACGACGAGGTAGCGGCCTGCCTCCGCTATCAGATCCGCACGGACCTGCTGGAGACGATCGAAGCGGTCCTCGCGTTCCGCGAGACGATCCTCGAAGTCGCCGATGAACACGTCGAAACGGTGATGCCCGGGTATACCCACCTGCAACCGGCCCAGCCGACGACGGTTGCCCACTACCTGCTGTCCTACGCGGGCGCAGCCGCCCGCGACACGGAACGCCTGCTCGGAGCCCACGAGCGGACGAATCGTTCGCCCTTGGGGGCAGCGGCACTCGCTGGGACCCCGTTCGACGTGGACCGCGAGCGTACCGCCGAACTCCTGGGGTTCGACGGGTTGGTCGAGAACAGTATGGACGCGGTCGCGGGCCGGGACGTGCTCTACGAGTCGATGGCGGCGATCGCTGGCCTCTCAGTGACCCTGTCGGGGCTCGCGGAGGACCTGATCCTCTTTGCGAACCGCGACTTCGTGACCCTGGCCGACGCCTATTCCTCGACCTCCTCGATCATGCCCCAGAAGAAAAACCCCGACAGTCTGGAACTGGTCCGGGCGACCGCCGGGGACGCCGCCGGAGCGCTCCAGGGACTATTGACGACGATCTCGGGGCTGCCCAGAGCGTACAACCGGGATCTGCAACGGGCGACGCCGCACGTCTGGGAGCCGATGGACGACGTGACGGAGGCCGCGCGGGTCGCCACGGGGGCCGTCGGCACCCTCGACTGGAACGAGGCGGTCCTCGAAACCACCGCCGGCGAAGGCTTTTCCACGGCAACCGGGATCGCCGATCGGCTCGCGATGAGCGGGCTTCCGTTCCGCACGGCTCACGAGATCGTCGCGAAGACGGCAGAAGCACTGGAGGATGCAGGCGAGCTCGGGGCTGGCACGCCGGACTCCACAGTCACGATCGCGGCGCTCGCGGAGGCGACCGAGGTGGTAACCGGCGACGAGCTTTCGGACTTCGTCGATACCGCGGCCATCGAGGCGCTGCTCGATCCACGGGAAAGCGTCGCCGCCCGCGACTCGCGTGGCGGTCCCGCACCAGCGCAGGTCGAGGCGGCCATCGAAACAGCCAGCCGGGCCGTGGAAGCTGATCGCCGGGAATTGGAAAAACGCCGGGCGGCGATCGACGCCGCAGAACAGGCTCGCATGGAGGCGGTTTCAGACTATGAGTGAGGAACAACCAACTCCGGGGAGCCGGACGCGACTGCCGCACCCCCTGTCGCGGGCGCGGCGATCGCCCCGGATTGTTCGGGTGAAACAACCACTCCGATAACCGATACTATCACCTCGAAACCACACCACCCGACGCGCCAAATCCGGGTCGCAGGCGGGTTTGATGCGAACAGCGCATGCTGTGGATAGTATACTATTGCTGATAAGTTCGGAACGCTTAAGGTATTCCTTCGCGTACTATCTGGTGCTATGACAACCTGTCCGGAATGCGGGGCCGAGGTGACCCTGCACGACTCGATCGAAGTCGGAGAGATCGTCGATTGTGCCACCTGCGGGACCGAACTGGAGGTAGTCGAGGAGAACCCGCCAGTGCTCGACCGGGCCCCGGAGCTCGACGAGGACTGGGGGGAGTGAGCGTGAAAGTCGGCCTCCTCTACTCGCGGATCCGCACGGACGAGAAGCTTCTGCTGGAGGAGCTCCGCGAGCGCGGCCACGACGTCGTCAAGATCGACGTTCGAGAGCAGCAGTTCGGCCTCTCGGGGTCGAGTGTGGACGCCGCGGAGTTGGACATCGTCGTCGACCGGTGTGTCGCCACGAGCCGGTCGATGTACGTCACCGAGTTCTTCGATTCCTACGGCGTGCCGATCGTAAACCCACCCGACGTGGCCAGTACCTGTTCGGACAAGGTCAAGACCAGTCTGGCCCTCGAGGAGGCCGGCATTCCGACTCCCGACACCCGTGTCGCGTTCACCCGCGAGGCCGCATTAAAAGCCATCGAAGACTTCGGCTATCCCGTCGTGCTCAAACCCGTCGTCGGGTCGTGGGGCCGCCTGATGGCCCGCATCGAGGACGACCACGCAGCCGAGGCCATCCTCGAGCACAAAGAAACCCTGGGCCACTACGAGCACAAGATTTTCTACATCCAGGAGTTCGTGGACAAGCCCGGGCGCGACCTCCGCGTGCTTTCCCTCGATGGCGAGCCGGTGGCCGGGATGATCCGCTCGGCGGATCACTGGATCACGAACGCCCACCGCGGGGCCGACACCCAGGTCCTCGAGATCGACGAGGAGATCGCAGATCTGGTCCGTCGGGCCAGCGACGCCGTGGGCGGGGGCCTGCTCGGCGTCGACCTCATGGAAACCGAGGACGGCTATACGATCCACGAGATTAACCACACTGTCGAGTACAAGGCGCTTGCCGACGTCGTAGACATCGACATCGTCAGCGAGGTCGTCGACTGGCTCGAGGAGAAGGCTGCGACGGCCGAGAACGGCGCGGCGAAGACCACGTTGTAGGGCGAGGGCGTTTGCGGCGGTGGTTGTTGTTTGCGGCTGTGGCTGTTGTTTGTGGCGGTGTCTGTTGTTTGCGGCAGTGGCTGTTGTTTGCGGCGTTCGGGTGCTATTTGTATCGTGACCGTCTGGGTTGACCCGATGACTGACCTGACGCTATCGGGACCGGTCCCGGACGAGGCCGAAGACGGGGCCTGGCTCGCGTGTATCGAGTGTGGCGAGACCTACGCCCCCTTCGACGAACCCACCTACGAGTGTGCGGCCTGTGGCTCGCTCCTCGAGGTGCGATACGACGAGTACCACGATTTCGACTCGTTCTCCGGAAGCGGCGTCTGGCGGTACGCGGAGGCGCTTCCGGTCGACGACGGCGTGACCATCGAGGAGGGCAACACCCCACTTTATGAGGCACCGAAAATCGAGGCGGATGCGGGCGTCGCCGACCTGCGAGTCAAACACGAGGGGATGAACCCGACCGGAAGTTTCAAAGACCGGGGGATGACCGTGGGCGTCCGAGTCGCCGAGCGCATCGGCGTCGGGCGACTGGCCTGTGCGAGCACCGGAAACACGAGTGCAGCACTGGCGGCTTACGGCGCCCGGGCGGACAAGGAGACGCTGGTTCTCCTCCCCGAGGGGAAGGTCGCGGCGGGAAAACTTGCCCAGGCCAGTCTCCACGGTGCCACGATGCTCGAAGTAAGGGGGAACTTCGACGACTGCCTGGACATCGTCTCGGAACTCGCAGACAGAGACGAGGTCTACCTCCTCAACTCCCTGAACCCCTTCCGGCTGGAGGGCCAGAAGACCATCGGTCTCGAAATAATGGAGCAGTTTATGGACCAGACCGGGGACCTGCCCGACCGCATCGTGCTCCCGGTCGGCAACGCCGGGAACACCGCCGCCCTCCACATGGCTTTCTGGGAACCCGTGAAAGCGGGCGCGACCGCCAAGAACGAGGTCCCAGTCCTTACCGGCGTCCAGGCCGCCGGGGCCGCCCCGATGGTCGAAGCCATCGAGAGCGGGGCCGACACCGTCACCCGGTGGGAAGAAGTCGAAACGCGGGCGACCGCGATTCGGATCGGCGAACCGGTCAACGCGCCCAAAGCAATCCCGGCGATCAGGCAGACCGGCGGCACGGCCGTCGCCGTCGAGGACGAGGAAATCACCCGGGCCCAGCGGGACCTCGCCGAGGACGGAATCGGGGTCGAGCCCGCGAGTGCCGCCTCCGTGGCGGGACTCCGAAAACTTCGGGAATCGGGCGAAATCGCTTCTGACGAGCAGGTCGTCTGTCTCACGACCGGCCATCTCCTCAAGGACCCCGATGCCGCGGCTGCGGCTGGCAGGGACCCACAGACGGTGCCGAACTCGGTCGAGGCGGTCCTCGACGCGGCCGATAATTAAGAGGACGTACGCCGCGGACAAGGAGGACGACGCGGCCTACGGCGCGGACAAGGAGAACGACACGGCCTACGGGATAAGGAGGACGATGCGGCCTACGGCTCGGATACGGAGGATTCGCCGGCGACGACTAGGACGACACCCTGATTTCTTGGTGCTCGCGTTTTGACTGCTCGCTACGTAAAAAATCGGCGAGCGGATCGATTACCGTCTCGGGGCGGGCGAGGAACGCGTCGTGACCGTAATCGTCGACGACCCGCTCGAAAATGACACTCGCCCCGGCTTCTTCGAAGGCGTCGGCGATTTCCCGGCCCTGTTCGACGGTGAACTGCCAGTCGCCAGTGTAGCTGAGCACCAGCACCGAGCCGTCGTAGTCGGCGAGCGCGTCTGCGCCGGTTCCGTGCCCGCGGGCGAGGTCGTACTCGTCCATCGCCCGCAGGAGGTAGAGGTAGCTATTGGCGTCGAAGCGGTCGGTGAACGTGCTGGCGTTGTAATCGAGGTAGGAAGCCACGTCGCGGTAGTCGAAGGCCTCAGCAGTCGGGTCCTCGTGCCCGACGAGCATCCGATCCGCGGCCCGTCGGCCGAACCGGTTGTCCATCGAGTCCTTCGAGAGGTACTGCACGTGCCCGATGCGACGGGCGATTCCCAGCCCCTCCTCCGGGCCGTGGCTTCCGTAGTACTCCCCGCCGCGGTAGTTCGGATCCTGGGTAATCGCTCGCCCGGCGATGGAGGCGAGTGGCAGGGTCTGCGTGTCGACGTGAGGGCCGGTCGCGATGGCGGCGATCGGCTCGACCCGGTCGGGATACGTGCGGGCCCACTCCAGGGCGTTCATGCCACCGACGCTGCCACCGACGACCGCATAAAGCGTCTCGATATCCAGTTCGTCGAGCAGGTGGGCCTGGGCGCGCACCCAGTCGGTGATGGTGACAGGCGGAAAGTCCGGGCCGTAGGGCTCCCCATCCGGACCAAGCGAGGTCGGGCCGGTCGTTCCGTAGCAGGAGCCGGGAACGTTTGCGACGATCACGAAGAACTCCTCGGTGTCGATCGCGCGACCGGGGCCGACGACGTCTCCCCACCAGCCAGCGGCCTGGCCGTCGATTCCCTCCGGGCCGGAGCCGCTGACGTACTGGCTCCCGGTCAGGGCGTGGGCCACGAGCACGGGCGGGTTGGAGGCGTCCCCGAAGGTCTCGTAGGCCACGTCGAGGTCGACCGAGCCGCCACGTTCGAACTCGAAGTGACCGAGGGAGACCTGCTTCGTCGGTGGGGCCAATGGGCCGCCTGCGTTCGGGGGGGACTGCTCACCTGTCATGTCTGGCATGCATATTACTATGCGGCTATATTACTGCTATGTAATTTGGCGTTTGTAAGTGTTGCTATCCCGGACCGGGTTTGCCGGGGCCCCATGTAAAACCGGCCACCATCTCGCCATGCCAAACGTTCACCTGCCCCAGGAGTGAAGTGTCAGTATGATCCAGCTCCGGCGGATTCTGGAACTCACCCCACGACGAATCGCGGGCGGGTACGCCGTTTTTGGAATCTTTTGGATTTTACTGTCCGATCAACTCGTCTTCTCGATTTTCGGAACCGATGCCACGAGCCGTCTCCTCCAAACGATCAAAGGATGGGTCTTCGTGGCGCTCTCTGCGGCCCTCATCCTCGGGTTGACGCGCGTCAGGGAACAACAACTTGCCGCCTCGGAGCAACGGGCAATCAGGGCAGGCCAACAGCTCCAGGTGCTCCACCGGATTTTCAGACACAACGTCCGAAACGACATGACCGTCAT
Source organism: uncultured Halobacteriales archaeon (assembly GCA_964550355.1). Taxonomy (GTDB): domain Archaea; phylum Halobacteriota; class Halobacteria; order Halobacteriales; family Halobacteriaceae; genus Halodesulfurarchaeum. Next base: position 4,805 of record CAZJZA010000028.1, on the reverse strand, counting down.
CCGGGGATTTGCCTCCCTGATCCGTGAGCGAAACACCGAGGCCGAATTCGACCCGTGGCTTCGAGAGGTCAGTGAAACGGCACGGGACGTCATCGGCATGAGCGAGAAACTGCAAATCGTCAACGACGTCGATATCGGCGAGGCCCAGGACAAGCCGGTCGATATGGTTTCAGTTCTCGAGGCGGAACTCGAGCGCTTCGAAACCCGGTATCCCGAGGTAACAGTCAAAACGGAACTCCCCGATCAGTTGTTTGTCTCTGCCGGCTGGACCATTCAATATGTCATTCGTGAAGCGCTCCAGAACGCGATGGACCATCATACAGACCCCCCTGCCGACCGACGAATCACCATTACCGCCGAGAAGAAGATCAGCGACGTGACGATCGAGATTTCCGACAACGGCCCGGGGATTCCCGAGGACGAAATCGCCCCGATCGAGTCGGGCACGGAGAGCCCACTCTCTCACGGAAGTGGTGTCGGGTTGTGGATCATCTCGTGGCTCTGTCGGAGTTTCGATGGATCGGTCCGCTTCGAGACCGACGACGGAACGACCGTATCATTTACCCTCGAAAGAGCGGCCCCATTCGAGCAGGTAACCGGTCGAGTTCAGCACGAACTCTACGCCACATCGGGTCAGTAACTCCGGTCAACACGAACTCACTACCACCCCAGGTCAGTAACTCCGGTCATCACGAACTCTACGTCGCTTCGGGCCAGTAACGATCAGGCTCCCGGTTCGGGCACGGTCCCGAAAGTAAAACACCGGGCGCGACCAACCCGTGTGTATGACAGCGCGGGACCCACCCCCGGACAATCCCTACATTTCCGATCCCGACCTCGACTTCGAGCCGGCCGATTCGCTCTCCGAGAGCGAGGCCCGATCCCAGGCCGAGACGCTCCGCGAGGCGATTCGATATCACGATTATCGCTACTACGTGGAGGCCGATCCCGTCATCGCAGACCGGACCTACGATCGGCTCTTTTCCCGAGTTCAGTCACTCGAGGAGACGTTCGATCTCCAGACCGCTGACAGCCCGACTCGCCGCGTCGGGGGCGAGCCCCTCGACGAACTCGGGACGGTCACCCACGTCGTTTCCATGCTTTCGATCGACGCTGGAAGCGACGACACGGCTGCTCGCGAGTTCGACACCCGGGTTCGCCGCACTGTCGATGACCCTGTGTACGTCTGCGAGCCGAAGTTCGACGGGCTCTCAGTCGAGGTGATCTACGAGGACGGTGTCTACGAACGGGCCGCCACACGGGGCGACGGCGAGGAAGGTGAAGACGTCACCGAGAACGTGGCGACGATTCGCTCCGTGCCACTCCAACTGAGCGGTGATCCCCCGGCACATCTCGCTGTCAGGGGTGAGGTGTACATCCCGCTCCCTGAGTTCCACGAGTACAATCGCGAGCGCGTCGAGCGTGGCGATGAGGCCTTCGCAAACCCCCGGAATGCGGCCGCGGGCACGCTCCGCCAGCTCGATCCCTCGGTCACCGCCGAGCGACCGCTCGACTGGTTCGCTTACGACGTGCTCGCCGCCGGGCCGACCGAAGCCGCCTTCGACACAGCAAACGCGTCGAGCGGCCCCGACCCGGCGACCGGCCTCGAAACCCACGGCGACGAACACCGGGCGCTCGAAGCGTGGGGACTCCCGGTGAACGAGCGCTTCGAAGTCGTTCCGGACATCGAGGGGGCGATCGAGTATCGAAACGCGTTGCTCGAAGCTCGCGAGGATCTGCCCTACGAGATCGACGGAGCCGTCTTCAAGGTCAACGATCGGGCAGCATGTGCAGAGCTGGGCACCACTGCCCGACACTACCGCTGGGCCTACGCCTACAAGTTCCCGGCCCGTTCAGAGGAGACCCGCATCTCGGACATCGTCATCCAGGTGGGTCGAACCGGGCGGCTCACCCCGGTGGCCCTCCTCGATCCGGTCGACGTCGGTGGAGTCACCGTCTCCCGGGCCACCCTGCACAACCAGTCGGAGATCCGGGAGCTGGGCGTCGACGTGGGCGACCTGGTCCAGGTCCAGCGAGCCGGCGACGTGATCCCCTACGTGAACCAGGTGGTCGAATCCCGGTCTTCGGGATTCTTCGAGTTTCCCGACACCTGTCCGGTCTGTGATAGTCCGGCCGAACGAGAGGGGCCGCTTCACTACTGCACCGGCGGGCTCACCTGCGAGGCCCAGCTCGTCGGCAGCGTGGCCTATTTCGGGAGCGAGGACGGCCTCGACATCGAGGGACTGGGCGAGGAGACCGCCCGGGAGTTCGTCGACCGGGGCCTGATCGAGCGGGATGTCGCCGACCTCTACGATCTCACCGTCGCTGACCTGGAGGGGCTTGACGGCTGGGGCGAGCGCTCCGCCACCAACCTGCTCGAGGAACTGGAGGCCTCCCGCGACCCGCCGCTTCCGGATTTCCTCGCGGCGATCGGAATTCCCGAGGTCGGCCCGACACTCGCGAGAGATCTGGCTAGACACTTCGGCACGATCGATGCGGTCATGGAGGCCTCAGAGGAGGAATTGCAGGCCGTGGAGGGCATCGGGGCGACGGTCGCCGCCCGAATCCAGGAGTTTTTCGACAACGAGGGAAACCTGGCCGTAATCGAGCGGCTCCGGGCCCGCGGGGTCGATCCCCAGCCGATGACCGAAACGGGTGGTGACGAACTTGCCGGACTCACCGTCGTCTTCACCGGCAGCGTCGAGGGGTGGACCCGGGACGACCTCCAAGAACTGGTCGAAACCCACGGTGGTTCGGCCACGAGCAGTGTCTCGGGAAACACCGATTTCCTCGTCGTGGGGGAGAATCCGGGGCAGTCGAAACGGGATGCGGCAGCGGAAAACGACGTCGAGACGCTCGACTCCGGGGCGTTTTTTGTCGAGCTCGAGCGACGTGGCGTCAGCGTCGAGTGATTCACACCGGTCACGGACAGTTCGTGCAACCGGGTACATTCAAATGGGACTCCCGCCAACAAGGATTCGATGCGTTGGCAGTCTCACGTTGACCAGCTGCTCTACGCGGGCGAGACGGTGATCCAGGACACGGCCGGTCGGGAGGCCGGGATCGTCGTCACGAGCCATCGGCTGCTCGTGTTTACTCCCGACCTGAATGGCGAGAACGTCCGGTCCTTTCACCGGCCGAACGTCACCGGAGTCTCGAAAGTCGCGAGTGGAACGGGTCGGTGGCTCACGGCCGGAGCGAAGTGGCTCGTCCTCGGCTTTGCGCTGACGATTGCAGGTGCGCTTTTGGACCTCGATGGCATCCTTGGGTCCGTTTCGACTGAGGGGAGTGCCAGCCAGGTCGGAGTCGGCTGGATCGGGGGGCTCTTTTCCCTCTTCAATACGGCCTTTACCCTCCTCGATGACGTGCTTTTCTTCGGGGGCATCCTTGCGATCATGGCCGCCCTGGGGCTGTTCCTGTGGTACCTGCGAAGCCGGGCCGAACACCTGACGATCGAAATCGCCGGCAGTTCAGACGTCGAACTCCCTGCAGCCGGGTTAGACGACGACTCGGTCGGGGCGCTTCAGGAAGCCATCTCCCCCACGGTAGCGGTCGATTCAAACCAATCGAGCCGATAAGGCCGGTATGGACACCGCGACGGTGCGGGATCGGGCCACCGAGCTATCCAGAGAAGCCGGTGTCTACCAGTTCACAGCGGGCGACCGCGTACTCTACGTGGGGAAAGCCGTCGATATCCGCGACCGAGTGCGGACATACGCCGACCCCCGCAGCGAGCGGGTCCGGGAGATGGTCCAACGGGCCGATTCGATCGACGTCGCGGTCACCGACACGGAAACCCAGGCCCTCCTCCTCGAAGCGAACCTCATCAAGCGCCACCAGCCGCGCTATAACGTCCGGCTCAAGGACGACAAGTCCTACCCCCTGGTCCAGCTGACCGATCACGAGTTTCCGCGCATTGAGATCACGCGCGACCCCGATCCTGGCGCGACCGCGTATGGGCCGTTCACCGACAAAGGACAGCTCGAAACGGTCGTCAAGGCCATCCGAGAGACGAGCGGCCTGCGGGGGTGTTCGGACCACAAATTCGCGAACCGGGAGCGCCCATGTCTGGATCACGATATGGGCCTCTGTGCGGCCCCCTGCACGGGGGAAATCGACGCGCCGACTTACGCCGAACGGGTCAGTCTGGTGATGGACTTTTTCGAAGGAGAAACCGGCGCTCTCGCCGAACCACTTTCCATAGAAATGGATCTCGCCGCCGCGGACCAGGCCTTCGAGCGAGCCGCCCATCTCAGAGATCGACTCCAGACCGTGCGCGCGTTTCACGGGACTGGCGGGGACGCCGTCTTCGATACCGGTGGCTCGCGGTCCATTGACGTCCTTGGGGTGTCCGTAAAAGGCAACGACGCGACCGTCTCCCGCCTCCACAGCGAGGGCGGAAAGCTCGTCGACCGGGAACAGCATCGGGTACAAATCCCCGACCAGGGTGATGGCGTTTCCGCGATCCTCGCCGCGTTCATCCCGCAGTTCTACGCCGAACGGGAGTTTCCGGACATTTTGTTACTCCCCCAAAATCCCGAGTCCGCAAAGCTTTCCGACTGGCTCGACGCGGAAGGAGTTACGCTCCGAGTCCCCGGAGCCGGACGCGAGGCGCGGCTGGTCGACCTCGCGATGAAAAACGCCCACCGGGGACCGGACAGGAGTGATGGGCACCGGGCACTCGCCGACGCGCTGGGGATCGACGTTCCGTCCCGCATCGAGGGGTTTGACGTGAGTCACGCGGGTGGGCGCGAGGTCGTCGGCAGAAACGTCGTGTTCGTCGTCGGCCCGCCAGAGAAGGCCCA
>CAZJZA010000027.1:0-11953 GCA_964550355.1 uncultured Halobacteriales archaeon | reverse complement strand
TTCCACCGGGACGGACCCTGCGTGTACTTCCGATTGCACCCCTCGGCCTGCACTTGGCCCCCCGCTAATGCGAGGCAGTTTTCCCAGAGGCTCGCGCACTCGAGTACTCGCCGGAACGCAGGCGGGCTTAACTTCCGTGTTCGGGATGGGTACGGGTGTTTCCCCGCCGCTATGGCCGCCTTAACGCCGATCCGCGGAATCGAACCGCGACCGAACGAAACCGTTCGGTACACCAGTATCGGTGGTCCTTGACCGTGTATACGTGCAATCCAGTTTACGCCCGGACTCGTCCGTGAAAACGGATGGCGGAATGAATGTTGGCTTTGACCTGTTAGTACTCGCGGGCTAAACACCTCGTTGCCTCGGTGCGTACACCCCGAGTCTATCGAACTCGTCTTCTACGAGTGATCTTAGCGGTGTCTCTTTTCCAGGTGGGTTTCGGGCTTAGATGCGTTCAGCCCTTACCCCTCAAGGCGTAGCTGCCCGGCAATGCCCTGTTGGACAACCGGTACACCAGTGGCCTCCGTCCATAGTTCCTCTCGTACTATACGGACGTTCCCGTCAGACACCGTAACACCCCCAGTAGATAGCAGCCGACCTGTCTCACGACGGTCTAAACCCAGCTCACGACCTCCTTTAATAGGCGAACAACCTCACCCTTGCCCGCTTCTGCACGGGCAGGATGGAGGGAACCGACATCGAGGTAGCAAGCCACTCGGTCGATATGTGCTCTTGCGAGTGACGACTCTGTTATCCCTAAGGTAGCTTTTCTGTCATCAATGGCCCGCATCAAGCAGGCTCATTGGTTCGCTAGACCACGCTTTCGCGTCAACGTCCGTTGTTGTGCCGGACACTGTCAGGATACCTTATGCTCTTGCACTCTTTTCCGGGTCTCCGACCCGAATGAGGTATCCATTGGGCACGCTCGATATCTTTTCGAGCGTGTACCGCCCCAGTCAAACTGCCCGGCTACCGGTGTTCTCCTCCCGGAGTGAGGGTCACAGTCACTAACGGGTAGTATTTCACTGTTGCCTCGGTGACCTGCTGGCGCAGGTACCTGTGTAATGGCTCCTACCTATGCTGCACATCAGCGACCGTGTCCCAGCGACAGCCTGCAGTAAAGCTCTATAGGGTCTTCGCTTCCCCCTGGGGGACTCCAGACTCCGCACTGGAACGTACGTTTCACCGGGCCCAACGTTGGGACAGCGAGGCTCTCGTTGATCCATTCATGCAAGCCGCTACTGAAGCGGCAAGGTACTACGCTACCTTAAGAGGGTCATAGTTACCCCCGCCGTTAACGGGTCCTTCGTCCTATTGTACTAGGTGTTCAGATACCCGCACTGGGCAGGATTCAGTGACCGTACGAGTCCTTGCGGATTTGCGGTCACCTATGTTGTTACTAGACAGTCGGAGCCTCCTGGTCTCTGCGACCTGCCCAATTGCTGGGCAGGCACCCCTTATCGCGAACTTACGGGGCTAAATTGCCGAATTCCCTAACGTCGGTTGTTCCCGACAGGCCTTGGCCTTCTCAGCCAGGGCACCTGTGTCGGTGCTCGGTACGGTCAAACATACTCGTCTTTTCACGGGCCCTAGGTGAGGCCGAGTTTCCCTATCCCGTCGTTCACCCGCTTCGTGCCATTACGGCTTCCACGGGCTTTGACGGTTCGACCGGGCATAGCCCGGCTCGACCGACCCCAAGGCGTCGACTTTCACTGTATGTTGGCACGGGAATATTAACCCGTTTACCGCTCGTGCTATTCGAGTTACGGTAGCACTGAGGACCGGCTAACCCTCGGCTGACGAACAGTGCCGAGGAACCCTTTCCCTTTCGGCCGTCGAGATTCTCACCCGACTTTCGCTGCTACTACGACCAGGATCTTCGTCTCAATTCGGTCCATACGAACTCTCGCCCGTACTTCCGCCCGAACAGAGTGCCGACCTACGCAATCGGAGTGTAAACTCCGTGGCCAGGTCTCGGTGGCAGACTTGAGCCCCGATCATTTTGGGCGCCCCGAACCTCGGCCGGTGAGCTGTTACGCTTTCCTTGGAGGGTAGCTGCTTCTAAGCTCACCTCCCGGCTGTCTGTGGCTCGGGACCACCTTTGATCTTACACTTAGCCTGCACTTTGGGACCTTAACCCAGCTCTGGGTTGTCTCCCTCACGGTCCACAGGCTTACCCCGCAGACCGGACTCCCCGCGTCGACGGCGTCCGTAGGTTTGGAGTTTGACAGCGGAGCCGACTCCTCTCGGAGTCGGACTCCGCAATCGGTCGCTCTACCCCACGAACTACCTCAGCGGAGGTCATGCTTCGACATGTTTCGGTCGGAACCAGCTGTTGCCGGGCTCGATGGGCCTTTCACCCCTAAACGCAGATCACGGGAGGGTATTGTAAGACACCAACCCTAACAGGCCTCCACATAGCTTTCGCCATGCTTCACCTTGTCTGCGCATAGATCGCCCGGTTTCGGGTCGTACCCGTTTGACTCCCCGCCCTTGAAGACGGCGGCCCTGGATCGGTAACCCGATCTGCGGCCATGTCGGTTTCCCTATGCCTTCCTGGATGCTCCAGTTAGACTTGCCAAACAGGTACACTCCCTGGCTCGTTTTTCAAAACGCACGACTCGACACCGGCTCCTCGCTGGTCCTACTGTGGACTCTCGTCCAGCTCGTTCCCGACGAGGCCTTTTGTGCCCAGTCGCTCTATAACCATCTGATTTCAGGCCCTATTTCACCCCCCGTTGGAGGGTACTTTTCAGCGTTCGCTCGCGCTACTTGTTCGCTATCGGTCTCGGGTAGTACTTAGCCTTGGCAGTCGATGCCTGCCTCGTTCACGAGGGAATTCCAACCCCCGCTACTCCGGTACTGGCGCACGCCGTACTTGACCGCGTTACGGGGCTTTCACCCTGTTTCGCGCTCCGTTTCAGGAGACTTCACGCGGACGTTCAAGCGATGAGAGCCAGCCCACACACCACATTGCCCCGAAGGGCTTCGGTTTGGGCTCTGCCGGGTTCACTCGCGGTTACTAACGGCGTCTCGTTTCGATTTCTTTTCCTGTCCGTACTGAGATGTTTCAATTCCGGACGTTCCCCATTGCGCGTAGCAATTGCGGTGGGGATTCCCATTCGGAGATCCTGAGTTCTTTGCCTCCGTGCGGCTCCCTCAGGCTTATCGCAGCTTGGCACGTCCTTCGTCGGCTTCCGAGCCGAGCCATTCACCAGATGGCGTAGCAGCCAAATGGCGGATCACAGAACCGTCGAAACGGAACCGTGATCCAATGATGATTACGTTCCCGTCGAAACGGGTTGTAATCGATGGCGGACCACAGAACCGTAAAAACGGAACTGTCGTCCAATGTTGATTACGCCCCCGTTGGAACGGGTCGTAATCGATGGGATCACAAAACCGTCGAAACGGAACTGTGATCCTATGTTGGAACGCTTGTCCGGCGAACCGGACAAGCAATCCGATGATACCGCTCGTCCGTTAAAAACGGACGAGTCCAGTGAGCGCCTGGATTGCACGTACACACGGTCGTCATCGCACGTCCCCGTGGTGGGAAGTCCGCACTGACGGACTTCCGTGTCGGGTGACGAGCTCGACCCTTCCCACCCACGCTTTTGCGGGGTGGTGCATCAGTCGTTCGGGGTCGGTCGTTTCGCGTTGTCCCACTTAAGGGGCACGATTCGACCGAACCCGGCATGGACCCACTGGGATTCGAACCCAGGGCCTCCGCCTTGCAAAGGCGGCGCTCTCCCACTGAGCTATGGGCCCGCCTCCCTCTCGGGAGGACGAAATGTTAGCCTTGATGGTTTGTTGGTGTCTGGTCGGGCACGATCGCGTGGCCCGGATTGGATCTGACGGATGTCAGATCCGACTCTAGCGTGGGCCTGGCGAAATGCCAGGTCCCGTTCGTTGGAGGTGATCCAGCCGCAGATTCCCCTACGGCTACCTTGTTACGACTTAAGCCCCCTTGCGGAGCCCAGATTCGACCACCGGATGGTGGCCTCATCCGAACCCCACTCGGGTGCTTTGACGGGCGGTGTGTGCAAGGAGCAGGGACGTATTCGCCGCGCGCTTCTGACACGCGACTACTACCGAATCCAGCTTCATGAGGGCGAGTTTCAGCCCTCAATCCGAACTACGACCGGGTTTGGGAGATTAGCTTTCCCTCTCGGGGTCGCATCCCACTGTCCCGGCCATTGTAGCCCGCGTGTTGCCCGGCACATTCGGGGCATACTGACCTACCGTTGCCCGTTCCTTCCTCCGCTTTAGCAGCGGCAGTCCCCCTAGTGTACCCAGCCATCACATGGATGCTGCTGGCAACTAAGGGTGCGGGTCTCGCTCGTTGCCTGACTTAACAGGACGCCTCACGGTACGAGCTGACGGCGGCCATGCACCTCCTCTCAGCAGCTCGGGTAAGGTCATTAACCTGACCGTCATTACTGCTGTCGGTGCTGGTGAGATGTCCGGCGTTGAGTCCAATTAAACCGCAGGCTCCTCCGGTTGTAGTGCTCCCCCGCCAATTCCTTTAAGTTTCATCCTTGCAGACGTACTTCCCAGGCGGTCCGCTTCACGGCTTCCCTACGGCACAACGCAGGCTCGTAGCCTGCGTCACACCTAGCGGACATCGTTTACAGCCAGGACTACCCGGGTATCTAATCCGGTTCGAGAACCTGGCTTTCGTCCCTCACTGTCGGATCCGTCTTCCCGAGGCGCTTTCGCCACAGGTGGTCCGTTCGAGATTACAGGATTTCACTCCTACCCCGGACGTACCCCTCGGGTCTTCCGGTCCCAAGCCGGACAGTTTCCGCTGGACGCCCGCACGTTAAGCGTGCGGATTTCCCAACGGACTTGTCCGGCCAGCTACGGACGCTTTAGGCCCAATAATATCGGCCATCACTTGGGCTGCCGGTATTACCGCGGCGGCTGGCACCGGTCTTGCCCAGCCCTTCTTCCTGTACCACCTTAGGGTACAGAAAAGCGAGGGCTCTATGCCCTCGCACTCGGAGTCCCCCTATCGCACTGTCGTGCAGTGTAAAGGTTTCGCGCCTGCTGCGCCCCGTAGGGCCCGGAATCTTGTCTCAGATTCCGTCTCCGGGCTCTTGCTCTCACAACCCGTACCGATTATGGGCACGGTGGGCCGTTACCCCACCGTCAACCTAATCGGCCGCAGCCGCATCCTGTGGCGCATAACGCATTTCCAGCTCCCCATATTCCAATAGGGGAGCGTTATCCGGAATTGTCCTCAGTTTCCCGAGGTTATTCCGGTCCACAGGGTAGCTTGGCCACGTGTTACTGAGCTTTTCGCCACGGGTCTAAACCCGTGCAACTAGCATGGCTAAATCGGACTCCGATAGCAATGGCCTCCGGCAGGATCAACCGGAATGTTGCCGGGGAAAGACCCCGGCAGGCCAAAGAGAGTCACTTTGGTTGGCGGGTATCGGTTGGCCACGACGAAGGTGGCCGACCAGATATCACCAAACCATCAAGGCTAACATCAGATCCCATCTGTACGGCGGACCGCAGGGGTGGAATCCTCATTTCCTCCGGACCCGTAGATAGTCGACGAAGGGTGTTAAACCCATCGAAGGGGTCCGGCACCGATGGTCGATCCATCGGGACACCGATGCCGAAAGTTGATCCATGCCAAGGGCAGGGATCGGCGGCAATCGGGCGGCGGCCTGGCACTCTTGCCAGCCGCCGAACGCATTAAACCCGAATCGCCAGTTAGTACATAAGGCCATCGAACCGTCGACCGCCCCAATGTCGGCATCGTACATCAGTGGCGCCAGTCACCTGGGCCACCTCATCGTCACATCACATCCGAAGCCCGGGTTCCACATAAGGCCGTCGAACCGAACCCGCTTCGTGACGGTGTTTCATGGCAGGACAGCGCCGGGATCGATACACTCTTCCGCGCTGGTTTTTCACTTCGCGCGAGTCCACGTAACGCCACAAAATGGTCATCGCAGTAAGAGCCCTCACAGCAACTAGACGCCGCCTCAAATCCAAGGTGAGCGGTCGTCCAGCTACCGCTCGATTCGTTCAGATACCACTCGAATCGTCCAGATAGCGCTCGATTCGTTCAAATACCACTCGAATCTTCCAGATGGCGCTCAAGATGTAACTGTCCCGCTCGAAAAGCGACTGTTGCGCGGCTGGAGGCCGGCCGGTCATCCCACGTTCTCACGCCAGGTCGGGCCGGGTAGAGACCACGCAGGTGTCCCTAACGGACGGCTATCGGGAATGTGTTTCGAGTGCTTAGACCTCTTCGAGGTGTTTGATCCCCTGTTTCGAGACGTTTCCTTTCGTGATCTCTCCGGGCATCCAGTCCGGTGAGTCCGCGGGCGCGGACTCGTTCCAGGCCCAGGCTTCGTAGATGTGAACTTTGTCGGTCCCCTTTTCCCGAAGACGTATCTCCGTTCGAGGAGCGGACGATTCCGAATCGCCGACGTCCGAAAGCCTTCTAGCTGCCTTTTTGGCCGCTTGCCTGGGCGTGTTCCCGCTAAACACACTCGGTTCTGATCCATCACTCTCACGAAGCGCGAAGTTCCGCTTGCCGTCCTCTCGTACCATGGTTATGTCCCATGCGAACCCAACACAAGAATGTGGTATAAATATACCGGCGATAGCGCCCCAAATCGGCGATCAGTCGTCGGGTTAAACCGGTTTTCGGACCTCGATGGAACTCGGCACCGATTGTGAGACGGACTCGGAAGAACTTAAGTATACGGTGCGGCCAAGGGCACCTAAGACCCCGCGATGGTTCGAAAGAAGACGCTCAGCCCGTCGGGCGCAAAAGGCGAGGACGAAGCGTACCACAACGCGCACGTGAACCTCCACGAGGACGAACTCGCAGTTGCCGGACTCGAGATCGGCGACGAAGTGTTCGTGCGGGTGCGCGAGGACAAGATCATTATTCAGAAAGCCGATCCCGAGGACGTGGAACACGACTTCTAACCGGCATGTACGGTACCCTCAGGCGATTTCTCTTCTCACTGCCCCCAGAAACCGTCCACGAACTCGTCGTCACTGCCCTCAGAATGGGCCAATGGGAGCCGATCCTCTCGCTCCTTGAAAGTCGTATGCAGGTCACCGACTCGCGTCTGGAGACGACCGTCTTCGAGACGACGTTCCAGAATCCGGTCGGCGTCGCTGCGGGCTTCGATAAGAACGCGCGCGTGCCTCGAATGCTCGGCGCACTGGGCTTCGGCCACGTGGAGATCGGTGCGGTCACCGCCGAGGGCCAACCCGGCAACCCGCGTCCACGACTCTTCAGGCTCCCGGAGGACAAGGCGATCATCAACCGGATGGGATTCAACAACGCGGGCGCGGACGCGATCGCCGACCGGCTTTCGAGCACCGAGGCCACCGGGCCGATCGGGGCCAACATCGGGAAGACGAAAACTACCCCGCTCGAAGATGCCGCCGCGGACTACCTGTACACCTACGAGCGGTTGGCCCCCCACGCGGACTTCTCCGTGCTCGACGTCTCGAGCCCGAACACACGGGGCCTCAGAGAGCTACAGGACCGCGGGCCGCTCGAGGAGATCCTCACGACCCTCACGGAGGCGGGAGCCGATCCACTTTTGGTGAAACTCTCGCCCGACCTCCACGAGGCGGCAATCGCCGACGTGATCGATCTCGCCGAATCGGTCGGCCTTTCCGGCATCGTGGCGACGAACACGACCACCGAGCGACCGGATAGTCTCAGGTCCCAGAATGCCGCCGAATCCGGTGGCCTCTCGGGCAAGCCGATCGCCGATCGGGCCACGGAGACGGTCCGGTTCGTCGCGGAGCGAACCGAGCTGCCGGTCGTCGGCGTCGGGGGAATCTTCACGGCCCGAGACGCCTACGAAAAAATCCGGGCAGGCGCCGACCTGGTCCAGCTTTACACGGGCTTCATCTATCAGGGACCGACCGTCGCGAGGGACATCAACACGGGTCTGCTCGACTTGCTCGAAGCGGATGGCTTCGACTCGATCGAGGACGCGGTCGGGGCAGACCTCGAGTGAAAAAACTGGTTCGTCCCGGAAAAACCGGGTTAGCGGAGCGCCTTGAGATCGAGTTCGAACCCGGAGACCGGCACCTCCAGGTCGTGCTCCACGAGCACGGCCGGGCCGAGTTCGCCGATGATTCCGACGACCGTCCCGTCGAGGACCACCTCGGCGACCCGTCCTTCAATGAAGCTCGGGTGGGTCGTCGGGGGCGTTTCGAGGTCGACGCCGAAGTTGCGTGCGAGTGCCTGTAGTCCCCCTTTCGCCGTCTCGTAGGACGCCTCGGGCCCCGCAAGAACGGCCGCAACCGAGCGGCTCTCGGCCACGTTCGTCACCGTCGACTCGTCGATTTCGGCCACGAAGCCGATCTCAGAGAGGTGCTGGGGATACGAGCGGTGGGTGTTGTTCTCGAGCACCTGCACGAGCGAGGGGAGCGCCCAGGTCCGCAACACGGTGAAGTCCTCGCTGTAGGACTCGACGAGCGCCGGCGGATCCCCGGCCCCGTAGACGTCAGCCCCCGATTCGAGGTGCATCCGATCGAACAGTTCCACGGGACTCGTGAGGTTGAAGTTGAGGAGGTCCTCGAAGCCAAGTCCGAGCAGGAGGTCACGCACGGCCCCCTCGTGGCGGGACTCCTCGGTCCGGGCACCAACCGTGCTCACGTCCGGATACCGCGGGACGAGCTGGTTGAAGCCGTAGGCCCGTCCGATGTCGTCCACCAGGTCGACCGGGTGGAGCACGTCCACACGGTAGGGTGGGATACGCACTTCGTAGGTACCGGTCGTCCCCTCGGTCGCCTCCTCGTCCAATTCGAGTCCTGCGCGACCGAGCAGATCCCGGATGTCCGCCGGCTCCAGATCCAGGCCGAGCGTGTCCTCGACCTGCTCGTGCGTGAGGCGCTTCGTGGAGATGGAGAGGTCCGGTCGAATGACCTCCCGGTCGGGATACGAAACGGTCACCGATTCGACCTGCCCGCCCCGGGCGTCGAGGGCGTAGACCATGATAGCGAGCATCTTGTCGATGGTCCACTGGTCGGTCCCCGTCATCTCGATGAAGAGATCCCGGGACTCGACTGAGACCTCCGTCCGCTTTCCGTTGATCACTGGCGGGAAGCTGAACAGGCCAATATCGTCGTAAATCGCCGGATAGCGGTCGTACCCAGCGACGCGCTCGGCGTACTCCCGGCCGGTCGGGTGGTCGGTGAGGACATCCCCTGGCGTCATCGCCTCCTCGCTGTTCAGTGGGACAAACCGGTCGCCCTCGGGTTCGACACCCACGTACCGGATCGACTTTGTCCCATCGTCGCCGGCCCCGGCCCCTTTCAACATCGTCAGGTCGTGGACTCCAATCGCGCCCTTCGCGCGCTTCCGGCCCATGGTGGCGTGGAGTTTCTCCTGGAGCTGGATGATTGCCTCGAGGTCCGTCTCGTCCAGATCGAGTCCTCTGACGATGGCGCCGGTCACGTACGGGCGCTCCTCGGGAACGCTCTCTTCGACCTCGATGGTCCAGTCGGGGTTGTTCGTCTCGGGGACGTGGATTCCGGTGAGGTCACCGTAATGGTGACCCAAAGAGCGGGCGATGCCCGTGATCGAGAGCCGGTCGAGGCGGTCGGCCTCGAACTCCAGACGCATTTTCCCCTCCTCGGTCTCGCCCTCGTACTCGATGCCGAGGGTGAAGAGGTCGTCTTTGAGTTCGTCGTCGGTTTTCTCCGTTCGGCCGGTCAATTCCCGGAGTTCGTCCGGATCGACGTCGACGACCGGCATCAGTACTCCACCTCCACTGAGCGCAGGAAGTCGAGATCCGCGAGCGTCCCGTGGACGTCACGGATGTCCTCGAACCCAGAGACGAGCATCAGGAGACGTTCGAGCGCCAGACCCCAGGCCATGACGTCCGCGTCGACGCCGAGCGGTTCGAGCATCTCCGGGCGGAAGATCCCGCTGTTGCCGATCTCCATGAGTTCCCCGGTCTCGGGATGGCGCCCGAATAGCTCGAAACTCGGCTCAGTGTAGGGGTTGTACGTCGGTTTAAATCGGAGATCGGTGATCCCGAAGTGGCTATAAAACTCCGTGAACGTCCCCATCAGGTCCCTGACCGTGAGATCCTCGGCCATCACCCACCCCTCGATCTGGAAGAACTCGAGGAGATGGGTCGCATCGAGGGTGTCGTTCCGGTAGGCCTTCTCCACGCTGAAGTACCGCTGGGGCGGTTCGAGGTCGCCCACCTGCTCGCCGGAGAGATAGCGGGCAGAGAGCGACGTGGTATGTCCTCGAAGCGCGAGTTCGGCCGCAAAGTCGCGGCTCCAGGGCGAATGGTACCCCTCGCCGTCCTCTCCGACGCCCTCCCTGTGGGCCCGTTCGACCCGTTCGAGGAGGTCCGCTGGGAGGTCGTCGATCTTGCTCGGCGACTCGAGGGCAAATCGGTCCCAGTGGGTGCGCGCGGGGTGGTCCTGGGGCATGAACAGGCAGTCGTTGATCCAGAAGTCCGCGTCGACATGTGGGCCTTGCATTTCCTCGAAACCCATCCCCACGAGGACCTCCTTGACTCGCTTTGCGGCCTGGCGGAGCACGTGGCGCTTGCCCGGTGTCGGGGTCTCCGCGTCGGCCTCGACGTTGTACTCGGCAAAGGAGAGGTCCCGCCACTCCCCGGAACTCAGGTGGCCGGGCGTCAATCGATCGACTCGTTCTGCGGCCTCGACTCCGGCCATGAGTTCGGTCACGCCGGCCCCGGTGAGCGCCACCGCCCGCCGGGTCCGCTCGGTAACCTCGAGTAAATTCCGGGCCTCCAGGGATTCCCGGACCGCATCGGCGATTGATTCGTCGTCGGCGACGGCCTGGAGGGCCTGGGCTTCCGTGTCTTCGTCGGGGTCGGCGTCGTCCGCGACCCGGAGTTCCCCCGAGTCGATTTCGCCGTAGCCCTTCCGGGCGAAATTCGAGAGCGCGATGTCGACGGTCGCGTCGAGGTCGGCAGCCCCGATCACGTCGCCCATCGGAACGGGTTCGCGATCGGCCCCGGCCTCGATTGCCGCCCGGTAGAGACGGACCTCCGGGAGTCCACCCTGTGCGTACCGTCGCCCCTCTTCGGTCAGGGAAACGTCGGTTACGGCCGTCTCTGTGACCGAGAGGAGGCCCTCCTCCTCGAGGGCAAAGGCCGCCCCGGTGACTGTCTCGGGTTTTTCTGCGAGCTCTGCCGCGAGATCGTCGATGTCGGTCGGGTCGTCGGCGCTCGCCGCTTCGAGCACCGCGACTTGCGTTGGTGGGAGTTTCATCGTCTTCTCAGTCCGCATGTCTTCGGGGTCGGTACGCGGCGAGTTAGGCCCCGAAAAAGAAGCCGAATCCATGACGGACGGACTGGTCGCCGGAACGCTGCGGCCCGCTTGTGGATTCGGCAAGCATGGGTACGAGTGCCACCAGCACGGCTAAAAACGTTGCGAACCCGTTCTTTCGGCTCAGATTCGATCGGGGTTAATCGCCACGTCGAGCTCGGAGAGGACCGGCCGGAGTTCCTCCCGGCGCTCCTGGTGGGATTCGAGAAACGCTTCCATCTCCTCTGCGGCCTCGGCCTTGCACCCGCCACAGAGCCGTTCGCCGCCCTCACACTCCGCATAGACCCGTTCGGCGTACGCGTCGTCGTCCCCGGCCAGTAAGTACGCATAGAGTTCGTAGACCGGGCATTTGTCGGGCTCTCCCCCGAGTTCTCGCTGTTTTTCGGCGGTCTCGCGACCGCCAGTGGTCGCCGCTCGAACCTTCAAAGCACCCTCCTCGGGATCGTCGAGGAGGCTAATGTGACTCGCCGGAATCGAGGAGGACATCTTTCCCCCGGTAAGTCCGGTCATGAACCGGTGGTAGATCGAGGAAGGCTGGATGAAGCCAAATCCGTCGTATTCCACTTCGATCTCCCGGGCGAGTTCCTCGGCGGCTGCCCGGTCCATCTCGAAGGCATCGTCGTGTTCTTCGTAC